>CAYXXQ010000205.1:0-6550 GCA_964469075.1 uncultured Rhodobacter sp. | reverse complement strand
GTTTTTTATTATGAAGCAATTCTGAAGTAAATCACCTCTTTTTATATCAAAGGGCGATGAAATGCGAAGGTATATCGCATTGAGTCCTTATCTCTTGATTAAAATAGCCTTTTAACAGTATTCATAGCCATTCTAAGCGATTATAATCAATAAGGTGTAGAAATAATAAGAAAAAAAATAAAAAGTGTTTGTTTCGAGTGATTTACTCTACTATTGCATATCTAGTGTTTTGTTTAGTACCAGTTTGTAATACTTTTATTACTAACGGTTCTGGATATGTTAGTGCTGCTGATGTTACTATCTTTGAATAGATAGGATTTTTAACATTTAACCACCATACATATTGAACACCATCAAGCATACAGGGTAAGATTTTCTTCACTGTGTTGTTTTCGTGATCTTCCCATTTATCAAATGCTTTCGATACATCGATAGAAATAGTAGATACTTTATTTTCTTCCAAGCTTAGTGCAGGTAATCGTTCCCCATCAAAATCATTAGCAAATGTTTCTGCTTCTTTTTGTAGCCAATTTTCAGTTTCCATTTTTGTTTTATTTTCCTCCAGTTTTATTTAGATATTATTCTTTTGGTTTTTTAACGAAATCGCTTATATCAATCTCATCGTTAATGTCTACATCTAAATCTAACAAATCTTGTGAAGTTATCCTTATGACATAGGAATCTCCCCACTTTCTAATTTTTCTGTATCTTGTCATAATAAATATATATTTAGGTAGTATTTAAATGTTTCGTTTAACTGTTATATTTTTACATTCTACCTTTGTTTGATCCAACTTACAATAAGTATCATCATTATACATAACCAGGTATTGATGATAATAGAAAACTCCAGAAATACCACCGTTTCTAACACTTTCACATTTAAAATTTGTCATTTTACATAATTCTTCATAATACAATGTCCATTCTGTACAAGAACCACTGTTCTCTTTCAAATATAATAGAATATCATTATCTTTAATCGGTGAGTATTGTGATGAAGTATTATCAACCTTTAATTTTTCAGAGAAACTATCATCATCATTTCTAATTATTCTTGTATTATCCATACTATAATCAAAAAAGGTTTCAGTATATCCAATAAAACATTCAGATACTTTTTCTATACTCTCGTTATTTGAGTTACAGTTTTTTATTATTTCGTTCAAACTTGTTGGTATTCCATAATCAAAATCTATACTATTAACAAAAGGAACATTTTCTGAGAATATAAGAAATCCAGATAGAGTCGCAAAATATATTACAAAACAAATACTCATAATTAACATCTTTTTATCAGTTATCATTTTACATACTTTGGCTTATTATTAAATTGTTCATCAGCTTCTTCTTTATTGATTCTTAACCTTTCAATGTATCCACACATAAACCCCATCTCATAATACTTTTTCTGTTCTGGTGTAAGTTCAAGTTCTTTATTACCATCCTGCAGGTACTTAATTATCATTTTGAATAATATGCACCACATTTAATCCTTTTTCCATTACATTCATAACATCCAATACTTTCATAGCCACTTGTTCCTGTAGTTACTAATCCTGCCAAGAGTTCAGTGATCCTTTGACTTCTAGCACAATAATACTGCATACACATACCTTTACCTTTAACCTCTAATTCTTTTTCAAGTTTGTTTATTTGTTCTCTTTCTCTCATTATATATTAAGTATCCTTCTTAATATTATATTTATTTTAGGGAATCTTTTTGTTATCTTTTTTAATAAATATCTAGTATTTTTAGTATATATTTTATTTATAATGTTAGCTTCTAATATATAAAATATATATTTCCATGAAAAGAATCTACTCTTTTTATTAATATATATTTTATCAAATCCACAATGTTTAATTAATATAAAGTTGTTTCTTTTTAATGTTTTATCACATATTTTTTTATTATGATTATCTTCAAAACAAACTATGTGTATGAATGTTTCATTAAAATTTATATTGTTTAGTATCTTTTCCTCGTTCCCCTCTATATCTAAACTTAATAAATGTATATTTTTTATATTATTATCTTTCAAAAAATCTTTAATTTTAATAGTTTCTGATTTTATTATTATTATTTTATCTTTTATATTATTATTATTTAATACACCACTTGACATCGGATTTTGTGGGAAAAAGTTAAAATTAACTATCCCAGTTTTATCACTTATACAATTATTATAACATTTACATTTTCTTATTTTCCTCATTTCATTGTAATATTTCTTTATTGGTTCAAAACACCACCCTACCCAGTTAAGATTCTTTTCAAAGAAATATGTATTAGAAAATGTAATCCCATCATATGCTCCTAAATCTAAAAAAATTCCATTATAAAAATTCTTAAATATATGTTCATTTAGAAATTTATCTTGTTTAAGTTGTGAATAATATAATTTTTTATTCATTTTTTACCCCTTAGTTTAGGATCACGAACCTCTTTAGTTTTCCTCTTTAAATCATCTACATTCTTTGTCATTTTATCCCTCTTATTTTATTTTTAACTAATCTAAATGGTACTCCCAATAATCTTTTAATGAAATCTATGTCTCCTTTAGAACATGATCTCTGATATTTAATCTTCTGGATAACTGTTCTATCACTCTTTCTAGTTGAAACTATTATCTGGGGATATTTATCTTCAAATAACTCTACTTCATTGTTTCCTTCCTGGTATATATGACGAAATGTTTTAAGATTATATTGTTTGCATAGAATACTAAAGATACTTTGGTCGTGTCTGTGTTCTATAAATCCTTTATGATTCTCTGATACACTTGGCTTGTCAGTCAGTATCACTTCGTGTTGTGCATAAAACAAAAAGTCTCTGAAAAACCTTATTGAAAGGTCACTCTTCTTTATTAAAATAAAACCTGCTCCTATTTGTGGTGTGTCACAATATTTTGATTCGTCTGCTTTCATTTCAATAAAGGTATCTCCTTTAGTCCACTCCTTCTGTAGTGGTAAATACTTATTTGAGAATGGTATTATATCTTGATTGTATTTCCTTGATAAATCTATTATAGGATTTATGCTATTAATAAAATAAGATCCACTATCTGCATAAAAAATATAATCTTCATTTTTAATATCATTTCTTTGTAATGTTTTTAAAATAATATATGGCTTCCATAACCAATATCCACCACCACGCATTTCTGTTAATATATGTTTATTCGTTTTATAGAATTTCTCGTCTATATCCTTTGGAGAATGTTCTATCGCCTTATCGAAGTCCCCTACGGTTATCCCAGATGTTGTATTCCTCTTTTGTGATGACCTAAAGTTTTTATCTGCATAGTTAATTAGTATTCTCATTCTGTTTTTACCTCGTTTGCGTCATAATCAATATCTATTTCCATTATATTGGGACAGATTTTCTTTAATTTATCTATTAGTTCTTTTGAGATGCTGTCATCTTCTTCTATTTCCCAACATTCATTGAATCCGAAATGGACTTTTTCCTCATCATCTTTATAGAAACAATATCTAATTAATCCCTTTAATGTTTTTATTTCCATTCTTAATTTCCTCGTAACAAGTCGTTTAGTTTTTTTTTAACCTTAGGAGGACACCAGTCTGGATGATACCTAGCCTTTAGTTTTATAACATATACTTCTCCATTAGGTTCATCCCATACAATTTCATCTCCTTCATTAGATAGTTTTATTAATTCTACTATTTTATCTGGATTCATTGTTCCCTCTCCAATACTAATGCGAACTTCTTTTCTATTGTTCTATAATAATCAAGTTCTTTTTCTATTAATATGAAATTTCTTTTTAATTCCTTACAGGCGTCACCTAAAGAACCACTACCAGCAAAACAATCTAAAACAATATCTCCCTCATTACTAGATTTTTCTATTAATCTTTTTAGTAAATCTACTGGCTTTTGTGCTGGATGTATTCTCTCACCAACTTTAACTGCTCTATATTCTAAAATATCCCCATCTCCAGTTGGAACTTTAACATTCTCAGGCATCTGTGCGAATATTATTAATTCGTGTTGATGCCTCCAATGATACCCATTAATACTTGTTTTCTTGTTCCAAATAAGAGGTCTTACTGATTTACAATATTGATAAAGATGGTAATAAAATATTGGATAACTTTGCCCATCACAAAAAACATATAGACATCCTGTTGGTTTTAAAACTCTTGTTAGTTCTTTGAAAACTTCCTTAAAGAAAAATTCCATGACTCCCAAATCACCAAAGTTTCTCTTAAATGCCTTCCTTGTATTATAATGTTGTGCAGGTACAAAATAAGGTGGGTCAATTACAACTAAGTCTACTGAGTTTTCTTCCATATCTCTTAATTCTTCAATACATTCTCCATGTATAATCTTTGTTTTTGTTCCGATTTTACTTTTTACAGATTCTTTTACTTCTCCTACTATTTTCTTAAAGTTGCTAGTTATATCCATTTGTTTCTCCATTACTTTTGACCTCCGACATCTTTCACGCAATTTGCGAAACACTTTTTACATAATGGTATTACCTTGTTTCCAACATAATACATATTTTGAACATTACCATTAAATATTATTTTACAATAATCACAAATTAATTTACCTTTACTCATCGTGTAACCCCAAAATTGCGTTCTCTTTTTCCCAAATTATTATAGATATATTCTTTATTATTACCTTTTGGAATTCTTCTTTTGATAAATTTGTTGTCCCTGTTTCTCCACTACTTAGTTTATATTTCATTTTTCCACCTCGCTTTCTTTTTGATTTGCGAATTTCATTTATAAATTACCTCACAAGTTTCAATTGGTTCTTTAATCATACATATTTTGTTAGCATCATCAACACAATTACCATAAATAACCTTTATCCCTAAGTTTTCATATGTTTCTACTTGTATCCCATCTTCGCATAAGATTTCTGATTCTAATGAATATTCTGGAAATCCTGTATCCATCCACAAAAGAGGATTAGAACAATCATTTACAGTATATTTTGTTGTTATATAATTAGTTGTGCATACTTCTTTAGGTAAATTATAATAAATAAAACCACCAACTCCTAAAATAAGTAGTCCTAAAACCAATAAAACTATCCAGCTTTTCATTCTTTCACCTCCTCATCTTCTGATAAGGCGAAGTGCTTAGATGTTTTTTCGCTTAGTTCTGTTTCTTTAGTTGGGTTTAATATATTTGTAATGTTTTTATCTGTAATCTTTGCTTGTTCTTTTAGATCAGCATGATTCCAAAATCTATCCCTTAATATTAATTGATTAGTTTTTAGTAAGAGTCTTATTTCTTCATTCATTCTTACACCCCTTAGATTGTTTATGTATTGTTAAATTAAATGCTACCTGTCCTTCTGTAGATCCTATAATTCTTTTACCACAATTTGCACATCTTACTATATATTCAGTAATTTCCTTTGTGGTTATTCTCTTTGTTATTGTTTCTGTTCCTTTCATACTATACCCTATACACACTACTATATAAATGTATGGATTACGCTTTCGATTGTAATTGCGTAATGTGTTTAAATATCTCATAGAATAGCTTAGGAGGTATAACAGACCTTTCCATATTTCCTTTCAATCCTTGCGTCCCTGTTTTGCTTCCTCTAGGTGCTGATTCGTGATGACAATGTTTTGGTTGATTCTTTTTGAAGTTATGACAAGTCTTAGGTGTCCAATCCTTTAAGTTTGTCCAGATGTCTGTTGGTTTAGCCCTTGTATCTCCATATTGGCAATACCATGCAGTTTTTCTCCATTCTGTAGGTAAGAACCACCTTGCTCTCGCTCTAGGATTTTCTATAAAGAATATTGTATTATTTTCTATACAAAGTTCTGCTATTTCCTTGCATAATTCTAAAAGTTCTTTACCTTCTATAGCTTTACCAGTTTTAGGAGATCGATCTGCATTCCAATGAGTATTTCCACTAGCCATACTGAAAGTTGTGCATGGTGGTGACATCCAAATAATATCTGCTTCTCTTATTTTATCACCTATATGCCACATAAGGTCATTCTTTCTTCTAATACCAATAGTCAAATCATTTTTAAAATAAGGATTACCATCAACACAAAATGTTTTATGTCCTAATCTTCTAGCAACCTTGCTAAATGATTGAGTTCCACTAAATAGTTCAACTGTTTTCATTTTTTAGATCCTCTTTTATCTTTAGTTATAATACCAGCATCTCTCATTTCTTTGTGAATAGTTTGATGGCATCTCCAACATACTGTTATTAAATTATCTAATTTATTATTTGGCTTCTTTTCATCTCTGCCATAACCATCTATATGATGTACAATTAAGGAACTACCAAATAACATAATACTTTGTTCTTGATTTGTTCCACATCTTTGACATTCAAAACTATCTCTCTTTAGTGATTCAATACGATTACCACTAAATCTATATTTGTCCATAGATTTCTTTACTTTGTTTGGATATTGTTTTCTCCAAATACTATGATTTTTATTAATTATGTCTTTATTTTTTGAATCATAACAGACTCTACATAAATCTTTGGCAAATATTACTTTCTTTTTTCTACACCCATTACATAA
>CAYXXQ010000204.1:0-6557 GCA_964469075.1 uncultured Rhodobacter sp. | reverse complement strand
GATGTCGGCCCGGGGCTGCGATTTTGAACAACTGTCTTTGGCCATTGAACATCGCACGAACGCTGGTGACGCCTTTATGAAACACCGCGTCGGTCAACTGGTATTGCGCGTCCGAATGCGCGCCGAAGGTCACGATGTTGGCCTGATTTGCCAGCGCTGCCGTTTCAAGTTGCGCATAGGTTTCGATATCGCGGTTCAGGATGGCAATCCCGCCCGGCGGCAAGCCTTCAAAGATTTCAGCCTTGGCACTGGCGATTTCGGACAGGTTGGCGAAAGCGGCCATGTGCGCCTCGGCAACCGTGGTGATCAGGGCAATATCAGGCCGCGCCAGCCGCGACAGCGGGGTAATTTCACCGGGATGGTTCATGCCGATCTCAATGATCGCATACTCCGTTTCGACGGGCATCCGCGCCAATGTCAGCGGCACGCCCCAATGATTGTTCAGGCTTTTATCGGCCGCATGCACCGCCCCCTGCCCGGCAAGGGCAGCGCGCAGCATGTCCTTGGTCGAGGTTTTCCCGACCGAGCCCGTGACCCCCACAACCTTGGCCGAACTGCGCGCTCGCGCAGCCTTTGCGAGGCCTTCAAGTGCAGCCAGAACATCGGCCACCAGCAACAGCGGCGCGTCGGCGGCGACGCCTTTGGGCCGGTGCGCGACAAGGGCAGCCGCAGCGCCTTTGGCCAAGGCTTTGCCGACAAATTCATGGCCGTCGCGCTGATCGGTCAGGGCGACGAACAAATCACCGGGTTTCAGCGAGCGGCTGTCGATTGAAACCCCGGTGGCTTTCCAGTCGCCAAACGCCTGTCCGTTGGTGGCTTCAGCGGCGTCTTGTGCTGTCCAAAGAACGCTCATAATCCCAACCCATCCAGTGCGGCCACGGCGATGCTGGCCTGTTCAACATCGTTAAACTCCAGCACATCATCGCCGATGATCTGCCCGGTTTCATGGCCTTTGCCAGCGATCAGCAAAGTGTCGCCCGGCCCCAGCGCATCAACCCCGGCCAGGATCGCTGTGGCCCGGTCATCCATTTCCGTGGCTTCAGGACAGGCGGCCATGATGGCAGCGCGAATGGCGGCAGGGGCCTCGCTGCGGGGGTTGTCGTCGGTCACAAAAATCACGTCAGCGTTTTCCGAGGCAGCCTGACCCATCAAAGGCCGTTTGCCCTGATCCCGGTCACCCCCGGCCCCGAAAACCACGACCAGACGGCCCAGAACATGCGGCCGCAATGCCTTAAGCGCGGTTTGAAGTGCGTCCGGTGTATGCGCGTAATCAACAAAAACCGAAGCGCCGTTGCTGCGAGTTGCCGCCAATTCCATCCGGCCGCGCACGGTTTTAAGATGCGGTAGCACTTTGAAAACGTCTTTAGGGTCCGCCCCGCAAGCAATCACAAGCCCGGCGGCCAGCAGCACATTGCCCGCCTGAAACCCGCCAATCAGCGCCAGACGGATCTGGTGGATGTCGCCGCGAAACGAGAACCGCAAATCCTGTCCGGTGGCGTCAAACCGCTGGCCCAGCAGGCACATATCAGCATCCGCGTCCTTGCCAACCAGAAGGCAAACCTGCCCGCGCGCCCGGGCGATATCTGCAATTTCCTTGCCCTTGGGATCGTCGCAATTGATCACCGCTGTCCCGGTTTCGGGCAGGACGCGGTCAAACAATCCGGCCTTGGCGGCGAAATAAGCCTCAAAACTGGCGTGGTAATCCAGATGGTCCTGGGTAAAGTTGGTAAACCCTGCCGCGCGCAAATGCACGCCATCCAGACGACGCTGTTCCAGGCCGTGTGACGAAGCCTCCATCGCGGCATGAGTGACGCCCTGATCGGACAAAACCCGCAGCAGTCTGTGCAGGGTAATGGGTTCGGGCGTGGTGTGGGACAAGGGGGCGGTGACGCAGCCTTCGACCCCGGTTGTGCCGAAATTTACCGCCTTAAGGTCCAGCAATTCCCAGATCTGCTGGGTGAAACTTGCGACCGAGGTTTTGCCATTGGTGCCGGTGATCGCGACCATCACCTCGGGCTGACCATCAAACCAAAGCGCCGCCGCCTGGCTGAGGGCAAGTCTTGGATCATCGGAAATCAGCAAGACGGCATCTGCCTTGGCCAGTTCATCGCGCGCAAGAACGGCCCCAGCCTGATCGGTCAAAACCGCCGCCGCCCCCATCCTGAGCGCGTATTTGATATACTCCGCCCCATGCTGGTTGGCACCGGGCAAAGCCGCAAAAAGATGCCCCGGTTTCACCTGACGGCTGTCAACCGACAGGCCTGTGATTTCAACGCTTTCAGAAGCGACAAAACCCAAGGATTGCAGGGGAACGGTATGTGAATCGGTCGCGACCATCAGCCAGCCTTTTGGGATTACGGTCAATAATTCGACAGCATGTACTTCATCTCGTCGGGGTGATCAATCTCGGGCCGCATGCCAAGCAAAGGGGCTGTGCGGCGGATGATCTCGGCGGCGACGGGCACGGCCGTCCAACCGGCGGTGCGACGGGGTTCGGTGCCCGTGGTGTCAACCGGTTCGTCCAGCGTGACGACCAGAATATATTTGGGATCATGAGCCGGAAAAACCGACGCGAAGGTCGAGATTACCTTTTCTTTGGCATAGCCGCCCTTGGCGTCCGGCTTGTCAGCCGACCCGGTCTTGCCGCCGACGTGGTATCCCGCCACCTCCCCCATTGAGGCGGTGCCGCGGACAACCACCTGGCGCAGCATTGAGCGCAGGATTTTTGAGGTGTCTTCCGAAACAATCCGTGGGCCGCGCGCCGCATCGCCTGACGGTTTGATCAAGGTCGGCGTGACCCGGTAGCCGCCGTTCAGAAGGCTGGCATAGGCCGCCGCCAGATGAAGCGGGCTTGCCGCCAGGCCATGCCCATAAGAGATCGTCATGGTCGACAGTTCCGACCAGCGTTTGGGCAGCAATGGACGGCTTTGACTGGCTTCCGGCAGCTCCAGCGGCACCGGCGAAAACAAGCCCAGCGCGTCCAGAAATGCCTGCTGTTGCCCGGCGCCGATTTCGCGGGCCAGATTGGCCGTACCGATGTTGGAGCTTTTGACCAGCACATCCGTCAGGCTAAGTGATTTGCCGTAATCGTGAAAATCGCGGATGCTGAATTTACCCCATTTCAGCGGTCCTTGGGTGTCGATCATGGTTTCCGGCGTTGCGATGCCCAGATCAAGCGCTTGCGCGACCGTGAACAGCTTGAAGGTTGACCCCAACTCATAAAGGCCCTGTGCGGCCCGGTTGAACAACGGGCTGTCTGACGCATCACCTTTGGTCAGGGGCGTGGGGCGGTCATTTGGGTCGAAATCCGGCAGCGACACCATCGCGATCACTTCGCCGGTGTTGGCCTCCATCAAAACAGCGGCTGCCCCTTTGGCCGACAGTAGCCGCATACCGCCGCCCAGGACCCGGCGCATCGCGGCCTGAACGCTAAGATCAAGCGTCAGTTGCAGCGGTCGGCCTTGTTCCGCCGGGTTGCGCAAAAACGCGTCATAGCGATGCTCAACCCCTGCAATGCCGATCACTTCGGCGGAGTGTACGCCCTCGCGGCCAAACCCGGCCCCGCCCAGAATATGCGCAGCAAATGCGCCGTTGGGGTAAAGGCGCATTTCGCGCGGGCCAAATTGCAGCCCGGGCTCGCCAATATCATGCACTGCCTGCATCTGCTCGGGTGAAATTTTGCGTTTTAGCCAGATGAATTTGCGGCTTGAATTAAACTGTTCCAGCAAGTCCTGGGCGTTCAGATCCGGGAAAACCTGCGCCAGACCAGCCGCCGCTGACGGCTTGTCGATCATCAGATGCGGCTGTGCATAAAGTGAGTTTGTGATCAAGTTTGTCGCCAGGATCGCGCCGTTTATATCAATAATATCAGCACGTTGCGCAGCCAACGCTGAGGCATAGCGATCCTCATGCGGCTCTACCGGGTCGGCTGAGGCGAGCATGCCCATGCGCATGCCGACGACCATGAAAGCGGCCATGAAAGCTAGGCTTAACACCAGCAGACGGCTTTCAGCGCGCAGGCGGTCGCGGTCGCGCACATCCTCGTTGCGACGGCGAAGGTTTTCGGCCTCGATCAGGTCAGGGTTTTCACCCTTTTCGCGCGCTGACAGCACGCTTGCCAAAGGGCGAAGGGGTGTGCGGATCATGGTTTGGCCTCGGCCAGGGGTGGTTCCAGATCGGCGGATAAATCAGCGGACAAATCGACCGGACCCGTGATGTCATTGACGTCAAGCTGCGGGAAAGCGACCTGTTCGGTCAGGCCGAAATGCACCGAGGTCAGCGGCATCAAACCCAGCGTCAGATAGTTCAGATCGGCCAATTCGCGCAGACGATCCGGGCGGTTCAGATAGGCCCATTCGGCACGCAGAACCCCCAGCTTTTCGCGCTGGTCGCCGATTTGTTGTTGCAGCGTGTCGACCCGGCGCAGGGCAGCCTGGGTCGCGTAATTTTCGTTATAAGCCCAATAGGCAAGCGCGATGATCGCCAAGGCTGCAAGGGCGTAAATCAAGCCGCGCATCAGGTGACGCCTTCCAGGGCGATTTTCGGCAGGCCAAGTTCGGCGGCATCAACCGCGCCTGCGGGGGTTTCAAGCCGACGCGCCATGCGCAGCTTGGCTGACCGCGCGCGCGGATTGTCGGCGATTTCGGCGTCGCTTGGGCCGATGGCCTTACGGGTCAGCCTTTCAAAACGCGGCAGTTCCATTTCCAGTTCCGGCGCAAATCGGTTGCCGCGCGGGCCTTCGCCGGATCTGGCTTGAATGAAGCGTTTGACGATGCGGTCCTCCAGCGAATGAAACGTCACAACCGCTAGAATTCCACCAGGCCGCAAGGCCCGTTCGGCGGCGACCAACCCGTCAACCAATTGACGCAGCTCGTCATTCACGGCGATCCGCAGCGCCTGAAAAGTCCGGGTGGCGGGATGCACCTGGCCGGGTTTTGGGCGCGGCAAGCAGCTTTCAACAATCCCGGCCAGCCGTGCGGTGGTGGTGATCGGCGCGTCCCCACGTGCCGCCAAAATCTTGCGGGCGATCCGGCGCGAGGCGCGTTCTTCGCCGTATTGAAACAGGATATCGGCCAGCGTTTTTTCATCGGCCCCGTTAACGATGTCAGCGGCTGAGATGCCAGACTGGCTCATCCGCATGTCAAGTGGCCCGTCTTTGGCAAAGGAGAACCCGCGCTCGGCCTCGTCGATCTGCATGGAGGACACGCCAATATCGAGCACGACCCCATCGAGCGGGATCGCATTATGCTGATCGGCCAGCATATCAAGCTGGCCAAATTCACCAGCGATCATCACCAGCCGTTCGCCATATTGGTTTGCCCAACGCTCCGCCCGTTTGAACACGTCCGGGTCGCGATCAACCGCTAAGACCCGGGCGGCCCCGGCATCCAGCAAGGCGCGCGTATAGCCGCCTGCGCCAAACGTGCCGTCCAGCCAGACGCCGTGAACAGGTGCGATTGCAGCCATGATCGGATCAAGCAATACGGGAATATGCGGAGACGCGGCGGAAGCAGAGGCAGCGATTTTCGCCATGACTTATTCCTCCGGCGCTGTGTCCAGAAGGGTCAGCGGGTCAAAGCCTTCGTCAAAGTCTTCATAAATGTCTTCAAACTGGCTTGCCTCGGCCTCGTAGGTGGCGGGCCCCCAAATCTGGAACGTATCGCCTGAAGCGATGAAGAAAGCCTCGCCCGTGATGCCGATCTTGTCGCGCAGTTTTGGCGACAGGACCAGGCGGCCGGTTTCATCGACTTGCAACTGCACGGCCTGGCCGGAAAACATCCGTTCCAGCATGCGCCGGTTTTTGCTGCCACGCGGCAGTTTGGCGATTTTTTCGTCAACGTCATCCATCGCGGTCATGGAATAACCTTCCAGAAAACTGCGCGATTTGTCGCCGTAGACGATGATAAGATTGGGGTTCAGGCCGTCGGTCCAGTCGGGGTCATTTTCTTCCAGCACGCGACGAAACGCAGCCGGGATCGAAACCCGACCTTTGGCATCCACCTTGTGGGTGCTTTCGCCTCTGAACCTGCGTGCCACTGTCCCCGCAGCCTTTCCTTGTTGGCGGTCCTTGAACGGGAAACGGCGGATCAAGCTGCTGCCACTGCTTGATCCGCCGATCTCGTTCCGTCTTCGGACCGGTCCGGCTTTGTCGCCACCTGGGGGGGTGTCTGCTCGCGTACGCGCCGGATCTTGTTGGTGATGAAAGCGGGTGCCTGTATGAAACCTGACTTAAGGTCGTTTGGGTCTTGGTGCCCTTTAACTGTCCCTCATTCATCGTGCTAACAGGGATACTATGGGAAATCGTGGAAAACAAGGGTTTAGGATGGGAATTAGGTCTGAACCATCCATTTTCGGGCGTTACGCACCTGGAAACAGTACCCACAGAACCGGGGTATTTGGCCGAATTGGTGGATGATCCGACCCATGCCACTAGATATAGTGCGAATTGGACCCGTGAAGTTTTTTCCCATAAATTCCCGTCTAAGCCATACTTCTTACGGAACAAATTGGGAACACCTAAAATATCGCGTCGAATCAACCGTGGATAGCCCGATCAA
>CAYXXQ010000203.1:0-6567 GCA_964469075.1 uncultured Rhodobacter sp. | reverse complement strand
CCGGTTTGGGCCAGGGTGCTGCCGATTTTGATATCTGCATAGGCCGGAAGGGCCAGGGCGGCGCAAGCAGCAAGCGCCAGGGTAATTGTTGCAGATTTAAGGTGTTGAGACGGATTCATTACATTTCCTCACATGACGAGACAGAAGGGTAATAATTGTGAATGATTTTAATCACGCATTAAAGTACCAATATACATGTATATACGCAACAGAAATTTTTGAAGCCCCAGACAGACGCTTTAGGGTAGCTCGCCATCTCTTTCGATAGCTGCTGATTTCGTAGTTTTGAATATGCTTGCCGCTGGCTGAATGCGCTCGGACAGGCTGAAGCCAATTGAAGGAAGGCCTCCGACTGCGGGTCGAAACCGCGCGCACAGGCTTTTTCACCAAGTAGCGCGCGTAATACTTTCAATTTCAATCGCGCGACCAGATATTGTGCAAACGAGTTCTGCCCCGATCACTGGAAGGTTTCTGGCGTGTTTTAAGCGACGCTTAGGCTTTGCTGATCAGGCTTGGTTGATTCAGTGCTCTGCCCAGTGACCACAGCGGGTGGTTTGCAGCCATGTGCAGAACCCCGCAATGACAAAACCCCCAATCCCTTCAAAATCAAAATCATGTGTATTCCGCATACTGCGCATTCGACACCTGTTCCAGCCAGGTGACGGCAGAACCGTCCAGAGCTTCTTGAATCGCGAGATGTGTCATCGCAACATCCGGCGAGGCACCATGCCAGTGTTTCTCGCCCGGCTCAAACCAGACGGTATCGCCGGGGCGGATTTCCTGGATCGGGCCGTTCCACGCCTGCGCCAGCCCCTGACCAGAAAGAACGACCAGCGTTTGGCCAAGCGGATGCGTATGCCAGGCTGTTCGTGCGGCGGGCTCAAAGGTTACAACGACAGATCGGACGCGGGCAGGATCCGGTGCAGAGATGACTGGATCCATACGAACTCTGCCGGTGAAATATTCTTCCGGCCCGACGGTTGACGGTCTGGATCCGCATTTTTTGATGTCCATAGTTTATTCCTCTCCCATTGTCGTCGTGGCTATCATAATACTGAAGGGTGTAGGGTGTATTCTTTATCACAATAAGGGGCATTTGCGTGATTGTAATCAAGGCCGAAAGCGCCGCTATTGTGGTAGAAATCTATGTGACGCCAGGGGAAGAAGTGGCCGCTGGCACCGTTTTGCTTGCAACCGAATTGATGAAGATGCGTCACGAAATCCTTTCTGAAGAAAGCGCGGTGGTCAAGTCGATCCATGTCGAGATAGGCACTGAACTTCACGGTGGTGAGCCTCTGGTGACGCTTGTGCCTGCCAAAGTCAGCGCCCGAAAACCCGATATGAGCGAAGACCTGCGTCCCGACTTCGCCGAGTATGAAGCCCGTATAGCTTTGCTTTCTGACACCGCGCGCCCTGTCGCCGTTGCAAAACGTCATGAACAGAATTTTCGCACCGCCCGCGAGAATATCGAGCATCTATTTGACGCTGGTTCTTTCACCGAATACGGCGCACTTGCGGTCGCAGCACAGCGCACACAACGACCATTGTCCGACCTGCAAGCCCGCACCCAGGGCGACGGCATCATTTGCGGCATTGGCTTGGTTGGCCGGCGCCCGGTAGCAGCAATGGCTGTTGATTACATGGTAATAGCCGGCACTCAGGGCTTCAACCACCACCGAAAAATGGACCGCCTGATCGACGTTGCTGGTCGTGACAAACTGCCCATCGTCCTGTTTGCGGAAGGTGGCGGAGGGCGGCCGAACGATTACGATGTCGCCCCTGTTATGGCAGCCTGGCTAAATGTTACGTCCTTTCGTAACTTTGCCGCCCACAGGGGGCAGAAGATCGGCATCGTGACTGGATATTGCTTTGCGGGGAACGCAGCACTTTTCGGTGTGTGTGATGTTCGGATCGCCACGCGAAACAGCAGGATCGGCATGGGTGGTCCGGCAATGATCGAGGGCGGAGGTCTTGGTGTCGTGGATCCGACCGAGATAGGCCCCTCTGACGTTCAGGTGAAGAACGGTGTGATTGACCTGCTAACCGAAGATGAGGCGACCGCCGTGTCGGCAGCAAAAACCCTACTCGCGCTATCGTCACCTGGCGAGGGATCGGAGGGGGCCACAGAACCTCTGCGGTCGATTGTTCCCGTTGATCGAACGCGCGCTTATGACATGCGCAAGGCTGTTCAGACTTTGGTAGATCCTGATACTTTTCTTGAGATCCGCCGGGGTTTTGGCACCGGAATGATCACCGGCTTTGCCCGCATCAAAGGCCGGGCTATCGGCCTTCTGGCGAACAACCCACTGCATCTGGGCGGCGCAATTGATGCTGCGGCCGGGGACAAAGGTGCGCGATTTCTACAGCTTTGCGATGCTTGGGGTGTGCCGGTCGTAACCCTCTGCGACACGCCGGGCTTCATGGTCGGTCCGGAAGTCGAGAAAACCGGGCAAGTTGCCCATATTTCCCGGCTTTTCCTGGCAGGCGCACATTTTGGCCAGCCGTTTGTGACCGTTATCCTGCGCAAAGCGTATGGGCTGGGGGCAATGGCTATGGCTGGCGGCGGGTTTGATCGGCCACATTACTGTTGCGCGTGGCCGACAGGCGAGGTCGGGGCAATGGGGCTTGAAGGTGCCGTAAAACTCGGCCATCGCGATCACCTCGCTGCAATTTCCGACCCGGTTGCGCGTGATCAGGAATATCAACGGCTTGTTGCCGAGCTATACGAGCGCGGCAAGGCCCTGAACGCTGCCAGTCTACTTGAGTTTGACGCGGTCATTGATCCAGCGAACACACGGGAAGAAATAGACCGCGCGCTTACAGCTGCCGGCCCCGGATCACCAGGCCCAAGATACGCGGATGCCTGGTAAAAGTGCGTCACCTGAACGTGGTTTCGTGTGCACTGGCAAAGGTTCAGTCGCAAAGGTTTAGCGGTTTTTGATATCTCAGGCGTCTGTGTCGTCTCGATCTCCCTATCGAAAAAGGGAACCAGAAATCCTTGGTTGGTCAAACTCTCAAATCTGTCCCAGGGGTGAAGGTGTCAGACACTTGCCGATTGGTTGATAGAAAAGGGTTTGGATCAAACGCGTTGAAGGGTGGATATGACGAGACACCTTTGCTGTTCACAGCTTCCACCCCGTTAGCCACCGCGTTCGGGGCGCTGCTGCCTGAAACAACCGGTTCCCTTGCAAAACGTCGCGATATGGAACATCAGGATTTGTGATGTGATCAGTAAAAGGCCTTACATGTTCCCCCAACCCGAAACCAGGTTTGCGCGATTATTAGCCTTTGGGGCGGTTGGTTTACTGTCTGTGGTGGTTTTTCTGGCCTTTGCAAACCCGATCATCGTTCACTTTGAAACAAATGGGTATCTTCTAGATTCCGGGTGGTTTGCTTATCTTTTTGGAGCAAATGACCCATGGTTAATGAACCCACAAACCATAAATGGGCTGAGTTTTTATGCCCATCACATGTCGCCGATTATCTATGTGTTTTCAGCGATTTTCAGTGGTCTGCTTGGGTTTTCGGGGATATCAACCTTTGCGATATACACCGGGATCTCTTCAACGGTGTTGTTTCTGGCCCTGATCATGGCGGCTTTTGGGGACAACCGCGACAGGCTGCATTTTCATATTTTCGCAGCCTTTGCGCTTACCTTCACCAATGAATTCCTTTTCCGCGCAGTTGCTTACCCACATTATGAGGTTTTGTTGTTCGGCCTTACGCCGCTGCTATTTTTAGCCCTGACGCGTCAGAAAAACGTGCTGGCTTACAGTTTGTTGGTTGTGCTGGTCCTGACACGGGAGGACGGCGGGTTTTATGCGGCGTTCGCGGCCCTTTGTTGTTTCCTATTGATGAAAGGCCCGCGGTTTTCATCACCTGTCGGGCGGCAGGCATTGGTGGTTTTCGGGCTTGGCGTTCTGATGTCGTTCGCGTCCCTCTACGCGCAGAGCAAATGGTTTCCGGGATTTGAAACGTTTCCGACCAATTTTTCTGGCAACGGCTTTGATCACCTGTCTTTTGAGTTGATCGCAACCCGGTTGCTTGAAAACCTGAAAACCGAAGGCTTTTTGTCACTGTCCCTCGCGGTGCTGTTGCTGGTGTTTTTTGACCGGCGCTACGCTGTTCCCGCGCTGCTTATAATGCCGTTGATTGTCCTGCATCTGGTGGCCGTGCGCGATCTGTTGGGTCTTTTCAAACTGCATTACGGATTGCCGTTTGCCCTGATCGGCGCGATGGTTTTGATGGTCTATTTTGATCGGCATCATCGGCGGGTAACAAAGCGATATGAACCTTTAGCGATTGTTCTATTGCTCTTGGCGTCGTCTGTTTTGGCCGGGCCCTTGACGCTCACCGGCAGTGGTGCGTCTCATCGGTTTCGTACTTCGGTGACTTCGGCACCGAACTGGGTCATTGGCGATTACCAGCAGAAGATTTCTGAGCGCGTGCAGCTTGATGCCCAAGGCACATGCGCAGGGACGTCGACCACAGCGCTTGATCCGGACCGGTTTCCGAAAAACCGGATGCTGGGCGCGACCATTCCACAAGATTGCCGGACGTTGATTTTGATTAAAGATGGTTATGAATACGCGCGTTTCGCCGCGATGGCGCGGTTCAGCGACTATAAGATCGTTGAAAAACTCCATGATCTTGAAATCTACCAACTTAAATAGCCACCGCCTTAGCTGAAACAAACCGGATTTGCATGCGTCACCGGTTTGGTACCCGTCAAGTGGCACATCAAGATCAACGATCTGACCGCATGCAGCCCCTGAGACAATCATAAGCCATCTGCCAACTCTGATTTTCCCCGCCGCCGCAGATCTCAAGCCGCCATTCCAGCGCAGTCCGCCGCGGGGCTGGCCCGGGTTCCGTTACTGGACATTGCCAGAATGCAAGAATTGGGCGCTCGCCCGCAAACTGCGGGTTTCAAAGGCGCACGCGCTTAATAGCTGCCACGTGCGTTTTTGGGCGTCCTGAAACCCAGTCACCCAGATCGACAAGACGCGGCAACCGCCGCGCCAACCCACTGCTGCCGGGACATGCCTTGGTGGACACCATCGTGCGGTATCATGCGTCCCTCGTGGAAATGAACGAAACATTAAGGGGAAATCACACCCGGTCAGTTTTCCTTGCGATGGTCAGGAAGTGTATAGTAGCCTGATCGAAAAATTGCGCGAAAGCGGGTGGGTGTTTGACACCGAATGCGTTAAAAGAGCGTTCGGCGGAAGAAAACATCTACTGTCAGACTCGTTCCGAGGGGGGACACATGAAAATTTCGACATGGATACTTGGCGCAACAATTTCTGCTGCATTGGCAACGACTGCCTTTGCGCAAGAAAATGTCGTGCGCATTGGGACCGGCGGTAAAACCGGGGTTTACTTTCCGGCAGGCGGGGCAATTTGCCGGTTGGTAAATCGCGGAACCAAGGACCACGGTGTGCAATGTACCGTCGAGTCCACGGGCGGATCGGTCTATAATTTAAAAGCGGTGCGTGCAGGGTCGCTTGATTTTGGAATTGCGCAGTCTGATTGGCAGTACCACAGCTTTGAAGGCTCTTCCAAATTTGAAGAAGATAGCCCCTACAGCGATCTGCGCGCGGTTTTCTCACTCCATCCGGAGCCGTTTACGATTGTGGCGCGTGCGGATAGCGGGATCAAAACCTTCGACGACCTCAAAGGCAAAAGCGTGAATATTGGCAACCCGGGCTCAGGTGCGCGCGGAACGATGGATGTGCTGCTGGAAGCGAAAGGCTGGACTGTCGCGGATTTTGAACTTGTGACGGAGATGAAATCCTCGGATCAGGTCCGCGCGCTTTGTAGCGGCAAGATAGATGCCATGGTATTTACTGTTGGGCACCCAAGTGGCTCGATCAAGGAAGCGACGACTGCTTGCGAAACCGTTCTTGTAGAAGTTGCCGGTCCAATCGTTGACGCGTTGATCGCAGACAATCCCTATTACAGAACCGCGGTTATTCCCGGGGGAATGTATAACGGCGTGCCCGAAGACACCCTGACATTTGGTGTTGGTGCAACTTTGGTGACGTCAAGCAAAGTGCCTGACGAGACGGTTTATATTCTTGTCAAATCGGTCTTTGACAAAATGAACCGGTTCAAACGACTTCATCCCGCCCTGGCAATTCTGAAAGAAAGCGAAATGGTCAAAGACGGACTTTCCGCGCCAATTCATGCCGGTGCAGCGCGGTACTATGAAGAAAACGGGCTGAACTGACCTTACGATCAGCTAAAAGAAAGCGTGCCTTCGCGCCCCGGAAAGCTTAAGGCCTGGGGCGTTTCGCATGAAGCCAGTCTAACGCGGTACCCTCTAGATAACCGGGGGTAGATTGATCGTCATCCAGATGAACACGCCGACGAAAACAACAGGTAGGGGGTAGCTGATCGCCCCCAGCCTGTTGACCCGGGTTGCAGCAAGTTCGCGCCCGGATTCCAGCAGCCAGTAGCTGGCAACGCTGATCATGATACCAAATAGCATGATGATCTGGAGTGCGAAAAATATGTAGTCAATCGCCACAAGGTAGCCGATATTCGGCAGGTCGTTTGACAATC
>CAYXXQ010000202.1:0-6568 GCA_964469075.1 uncultured Rhodobacter sp. | reverse complement strand
GATCCGTGAAACCGGTGCTAGCTGCGCGCATACGGCGGTGATTTTCTATTACGGGATTTTTGCGGAAACCGAAAAGACCTTAGGCGATCACGGCATCCAACTGCATCATCTCTGCACCTGGTGGGATGTGCTGGCTGAAGCCAAGGCTGGTGGGCATTTTGATGCCGAGACATTGGCCGAGGTTGAAACCTTCCTGAACGATCCCCGTGCCTGGCAGGACGCCAACAAGGCCTGAGGCGCGGCTTATCACCCCGCCGAAACCTCTGGCAGGATGCACAGCATTTCATAAAGCAGGTTGGCCGCGACCAAAGCCGTGTTGCCAGACGGGTCGTATGGCGGCGACACTTCGACCAGATCACAACCGACGATGTTCAGGCCTGCCAGCCCCCGGATAAGTTCCAGTGCCTGCGGTGTGGTCAGCCCGCCGATTTCCGGCGTGCCGGTGCCCGGCGCATAGGCCGGGTCCAGGCTGTCGATGTCATAGGTGATATAGACCGGGCCATCGCCCAGCGCTGTACGGATTTTTGCCGCCAGTGGGGTCAAGGATTTGTGCCAAAGCGCCTCGGCCTGGACAACGTTGAAGCCCCAGCCGCGCGCCTCGTCAAAATCGCTTGCGGCATAGCCGGTGCCGCGCAACCCGATCTGCCAGACGCGGTTTGGGTCAAGCAGACCTTCCTCATGGGCGCGGCGAAACGGGGTGCCGTGGGCGATGGCCTCGCCAAACATATGGTCGTTGATATCGGCATGGGCATCAACATGCACCAGCCCGACCGGGCCGTGGCGTTTGGCGATGGCGCGCAAGATTGGCAGACTAAGCGTGTGATCGCCGCCCATCGTCATCGGGATCACTTTGGCTGCCATCAGCCCGTCAAAATACGTCTCGATCCGGCGCACGCTGTCTTTCAGATCAAAGGTATTGATCGCCACATCGCCGATATCGGCACATTGCAGCGCCTCAAACGGGGCGGCGCGGGTCCACATGTTGTAAGGCCGCAGCATGTTGCTTTCGGCCCGGATCGCTTTTGGGCCAAACCGCGTGCCCGACCGCCAGGAGGTGCCGATATCCATCGGCACACCGACAAAGGCCACGTCCAGCCTCGACGCATCCGAGGCCGCAGGCAGGCGCATGAACGTCCCCGGTCCGGCAAAACGTGGCATGTCATTGCCGCCAAGCGGTTGGTTGAAACGGCTCACGCCCGTGCCTTGCGGTTATGCGCCCACAGGCACAGCAGCTCCGTCGCCACATGCGCCCCGGCAATTGCCGTCGCGCCTGTGGTGTCATAGGGCGGTGACACTTCGACCACATCCATGCCAACTACGTTGATCCCGGCCAGCCCGCGCAGGATGCCTGCCGCCTGGGCCGAAGATAGCCCGCCCCAGACCGGCGTGCCGGTGCCCGGTGCAAACGCCGGGTCAAGCGCGTCGATGTCAAAACTTAGGTAAACCGGGTTGTCGCCGACAATCGCCTTGATCCGCGCCGCCACCTCCGAAGGTTTGCTGTCATGCACCGCCGGGGCGTCGATGATATGGACCCCCAGCGTATCGGCATTGACCGTGCGAATACCCACCTGGACCGAGCGTTCCGGCACCACCAGCCCTTGCTTTACCGCCTTATAAAACATCGTGCCGTGATCAACCCGGTCGTAATTATCATCCGCCCATGTATCCGTATGCGCATCAAACTGGATCAGCGACAGTGGGCCATGTACCGCCGTATTGGCGCGGATTATCGGATGGCTGATCGAGTGATCGCCCCCCAAGGTAAGCACCGCCGCGCCTTTGGCCAGAATGCCTGCGATATGCGCCTCGATCGCCTTGCCGATCTGATCGGGGCGGCCGTGATCAAAGGCCATGTCGCCGTAATCGGTGATGGCAAACTCCTCCATCGGGCTGACGTCCCAGCCAAAGGGCGGATCGGGGGCCTGCAAGGCCGAGGCTTCGCGCAAGCCCCGTGGCCCAAAGCGGGTGCCGGGGCGGTTGGTGACAGCGCAGTCAAACGGGATGCCGGTGATCGCCAGATCGACCCCGGTCAAATCCTTGCTGTAGCGGCGGCGCAGAAAGCTGGTGGCGCCGGCATAAGTTGCCTCAAACGACAGGCCCTTCAGATCGTCGCGCGTGAAAGCTGCGTCGATCTCATGTGCGGCATCTTCCAATCCCATGATATATCCCCAAATTTTGGCCCCAGAAAGCTTGACCAAGGCTTGACCAGGGGCAAGTTTAGCGTTCCCATGCCCAAGCGCCAGCCCTGATTTATCAAAAGCCGAGGTCACCTTGAAACGCCTTTACGAACCGCCCGCCTATGACACCAAAACCCCGGTCGGGTCATGGTGGGAGGCCAGTGTGAACCCGCCCCCGCACTACGCCGCGGCGGACAAGGATATTTCCACTGATGTGGCCATTATCGGTGCCGGATTCACCGGATTGAACGCGGCCTTGCAACTGGCTGAACAGCACGGGATTTCTGCGGTGGTGCTGGAGGCCGGACAACCGGGTTTCGGGGCCTCAGGCCGCAATGGCGGGTTTGCCTGCATCGGCGGTGCCAAGATGTCCAACGCCGCGCAGATCAAGGCTTATGGGCTTGCACAAACCAAGGCCCATGTCGCGGCGCAATGCCAGGCAATTGACCAGGTTGCTGACAATCTGGCGCGCTATCAGATTAACGCTGACCGGCATTCAGACGGCGAGGTTCTGCTGGCCCACAAGCCCCAACACATGCGGTCAATCCTGATGGCGGCCACGTTTGACAAAACCCAATTTGGTCTGGATTTCGACCCACTTGATGCGGCCGCGCTGGGCGAGCATGGCCTGACAGGGCCTGATTTTCATGGCGGCATTCGCCTGAAAACCGGGTTTGCCCTCAATCCGATGAAATATGTACTGGGTCTGGCAGTTGCGGCCAAGGCGGCGGGGGTTGCCGTTTATGGCGACAGCCCGGTGCAGCGGATTACCCAGAAAGCCGGGCTGCATGTGCTGACCACCCCCACGGCTCGCATCCGCGCCAAGAAGGTCATTATTGCCACCAATGGCTATTCCAGCGACGACATCCCAAGCACGCTTGGCGGGCAGTATCTGCCGATCCTGTCCTGCATCATGGTCACCCGCCCGATCACCCGGCAGGAACAGCGCGATCAGGGTTGGTTCAGCGATCTGATGGCCTATGACTCCCGGCATTTGCTGCATTATTTCCGCCTGATGCCGGATGGGCGGTTTCTGTTTGGTCAGCGGGGGGCTGTCACTGCCGATGCCCGTGGCAGTGCCGCATCCCGCGCCGCCAGTCGCCGTGATTTTGAACGGATGTTCCCCGCCTGGGCCAAGGTTGAAACCGCGCATTTCTGGTCGGGTCTGGTCTGCGTGACCCGCGATCTGCACCAATATGTCGGCCCTCTTGTGGGCAGCCCGGGAATGTTTGCGGCCTTTGGCTATCACGGTAATGGCGTGGCGATGGGCAGTTATGCCGGGCGCAAACTGGCTGATCTGGTGGCAGGCGAAGCCGCAGAATTGCCAGCGATCATGGCAACGCCTTTGCGGCGGTTCATGCTGCCGGGCCTGCGGCGGGGTTATATCCGCGCGGCCTATGTGAAATACAGCCTGCAAGACCGGTTTAGCTGATCGCGACGGCCCTGGAGTGCCCTCCAAACAGCGCTGAATTGACAAAGCCCTTGCAAAACTTGCACCTTCAGGGTCATTATTTGCTATATTTTCGCACGCATCCTATTTCGCGCTTTGCCTGATCTCACCTTGTTTCAAGGAGGTTTCCAGATGTTCCGCCACCTCGGTTTTCTGCTCGCAACCCTGCTAACCCTGACGGGCCTGCCCTTGCTGGCCACCGCCCAGCAGGCCGGTCAGACGATTTTGGTGCTGGATGCGTCAGGCTCCATGTGGGGTCAGATCGACGGCAAGGCGAAGATCACCATCGCCCAGGAGGTGATCGGTGAATTGCTGCAAACCATCCCCAAAGATCAGGCGCTGGGGCTGACGGCGTATGGCCATCGCCGCAAGGGCGATTGTGGCGATATTGAAACCCTGGTCCTGCCCGGCATCGGCACGCGTCAAGCGATCACCGAGGCGGTTAACGCGATCAAGCCCAAGGGCAAAACACCGCTGTCTGCCGCCGTGATTTCCGCCGCCGAAGTGCTGAAATATACCGAGCAAAAAGCGACCGTCATTCTGGTATCCGATGGGATTGAGAACTGCAAGTTTGACCCCTGTGAGGTTGGCAAAAGCCTGGAAGAGGCAGGGGTCGATTTTACCGCCCATGTGATCGGTTTTGATGTCGCGGACCCGGCTGAACGGCTGCAATTACAATGCCTTGCGGAAAACACCGGTGGCGTTTTTCGCACGGCATCCAACGCGGCAGAGCTGACGGATGCGCTGAAAGTTGTGGCAGCCCCACCGCCACCACCGCCTGCCCCTGCCCCGGAAGAACCGGCCGTCACCCGGATCAGCTTTGTCGCGGTTGAGGAAACCTCGGAATTTCAACTGACCGAAGGCCTGCGCTGGACCCTGACCAACCAGGAAACCGGTGCGATCCTCTTGGAAGACGACCCGGCCCCCCGGCTTGATCTTGACCTGCCGCCGGGGTCATACCGCATGCTGGTTTTGCGCACAGAGAACGAAACCACCGCCACCGCTGATATCAGCGTTGAGGCTGGCACCGACGCCACCGTCACCCTTGTGCTGCCGCTGATCCTGCCCGAAGCGACCCTGACAGCGCCACAAACTGCGCGGGCCGGGGACAAGGTCGATATCGGCTGGACCGGCCCCAATGAAGATCGAGATTATCTGGCCACGGCCCTTGCCGATCAGCCGGACAACACCTGGCAGACCTACAGCTACACCGATACGGGCGCGCCCCTGGCCTTGCAGATGCCGGCCCAGCCCGGGGAATACGAAATACGCTATGTCTTGAATTCCCACGGCAAAGTGCTGGCGCGCCAGACCATCAAGGTTCTGCCGGTCAGTGCAACCCTGGATGCCCCGGATCAGGCGCTTGCCGGGGCGACGGTCGATATCGGCTGGTCTGGCCCGGATTATCCGCGCGACTTCCTGTCGGTGGCGGAAATCGGTGCGGATGACGACGATTACCTGACCTATAGCTACACCAAAGCGGGCGGCGATCTGGGGCTTGTGATGCCGTCAAAACCTGGCGACTACGAGATCCGCTATGTGATGAACCAGCAGTCAACCGTGCTGGCGCGCAAGAAAATCACTATCACCGCAATCACAGCCAGCCTCAACGCCCCGACAACCGGGGCCGCCGGTGCAACCATCACGGTTGGCTGGCGCGGGCCGGATTATGATCGCGATTTTCTGTCGGTGGCCAAGGTCGATGACAGCGCCGCCGCCTATCAAACCTACACCTATACCCGCCACGGCGACCCTGCCGAGCTTCAACTCCCGGCAGAACCCGGCACCTACGAAATCCGCTATGTGATGAGCCTGGATAAAACCATCCTCGCGCGGCAGAAAATCACCATCAGCGGCGTCACGGCCAGCCTTTCGGCTCCGAAATCCGCCGATGTCGCTGCCTCGGTCACTGTCGACTGGCAAGGCCCGGATTATCCGCGCGACTTCATTTCGGTTGCAAAGGTCGGGGCCGCTGACAAGGACTACCAAACCTACGCTTATACCCGCCACGGCGCACCGCTGGTCGTCAAGATGCCAAGCGAACCCGGCCAATATGAAATCCGCTATGTGCAAAACCAGGGCGGCAAGGTTCTGGCCCGGCAATTGATCGACATTAACCCTGTCAGCGTCACCCTTGATCTGCCCGCCAGCGGCAAGGCTGGCGCCATGCTGGAAGTCCGCTGGACAGGCCCGGATTATGAGCGTGATTACATCTCGGTCGGCAAAATCGGCAGCCGGGAAACCAAGCATATCAATTACAGCTACACCAAAAGCGGCTCGCCCCTGTTGCTGCAAATGCCTGCCGAACCCGGCACTTATGCGATCCGCTATATGGCCAATGCCTCGCCTGACAAGATGTTGGCACAGGCGGAAATCACGCTCGCCCCGGTCACGGCAAGTCTGACTGCGCCCGATCGCGCCAAGGCCGGGCAGGAGTTGACGGTCGTCTGGACCGGCCCGGATTATCGCCGTGACTATATCGCAATCGCGCGCGCGGGCGACACGCGGTATGCGACATATACCTATACCGAAAAGGGCGCTCCGGCCAAAATCATGGTGCCTGACGCGCCGGGGGACTATGAAATCTGGTATGTGATGAAAGAAGGCGCAACCGTTTTGGCGCGGCAAACCCTGACGGTGGAATGACGCCAATGCCACGCCTTGCGGCCAAGTCTGCATGCTGGAAATTTGTTCAGGCGAATCCTTTGAAAGTTGCTAAACAGTCGGAATGACCTTTCGCCTGCTTACCCTGTCTGTTCTTTGCGCGATGCTGCTGTCGGCCTGTGGCCGTCCGCTAAGTGACAGCGAAACCCGCTTTGCGGCGACGATCATGAGCGATCAGTGGCAGCCTGAAAAGGTCCGCATTGTGCGCGGCACAATGGTTGGTGACTATACCACCCAGCGGCAAAAACGACCGCGATTGACCTGCCGCGAACGCATC
>CAYXXQ010000201.1:0-6612 GCA_964469075.1 uncultured Rhodobacter sp. | reverse complement strand
ATCTCAATCGCGCTGACGGAGTTGCCGTTTTACTTTGGCTATCTGATGCCAAGGTTGGCCGCCCTCAAACGCCCTTGGGTCGCCCTGCTTTGGCCCGCCTTGTTCGCAGCAGGCCAGCATATCACGATGCCGCTGATCTTTGACGCGGGCTTTCTGGCCTGGCGCTTGCTGATGTTCATCCCGTTCACGCTGTTTCTGGCGATAATCCTGCGCTGGTGGCCGCGATTGCTGGCCGGTTTCATGGTCATGCACGGGCTGCTGGATCTGTCTTTGTCGCTGATGCTGTTTTAGCCAACTCAGATTGATAGTGCCGCAGCACGAACAGGCGCATCGCGCTGGCAAGGCCGAGGTCTAGGCCGCGTTTTTCGTCAATCTTGGCCGCCAGGGCGTTGATTGGCTGGCCAGCATCGGTAGCGATATCGCGAAATGCGTCCCAGAACGCGTCTTCCAGGGTAACCGACGTGCGATGCCCGTTCAGCGTCAACGAGTGTTTGCGCGGCCGACTATCCGTCATCGCCCTGTCGTTCATGCTGATCCAGATGCTTCTTGGCGCGGGCGGCATCTTTCGCCTCGGCCAGTTTCTGCGCCTTGCTGCGGCCAAATTTGGCTGCGTTTTCAGCGGCTTGATCGGCCTTCAGCACCCTTTCCTTGGCCTTGCGTACCTTATTTAAGCTGATAACCTGACGCATCTGTTCCCCTATCGCGCGGTGATTTCGTCGATCAGGGGGCCGAGGTCTTTCAGCGCCTTTATCTGGCGAAACCGAGGGCTTTGGCTTGGCGGGGCTGCGGCCTCGATCGCCCAGGTGATGCGATGCGGGATATGGACGCCCCAGCCGCCCGCCGCGATGGCCGGGATCACGTCGGATTTGACCGAGTTGCCGATCATCATCGCTGCACCTTCGCCCGCGTCTGCCTGCGAAAATATCCGCCGATAGGTGTCGGGCGTCTTGTCGCTGACGATTTCTACCGCATCAAACAGATCGCCCAGACCGGATTGCGCCAGTTTGCGTTCCTGATCAAACAGATCGCCCTTGGTGATCAGAACGACGTGGTATTTGCCGGCAACCCCGGCCAGCGCCTCAGCGGCGTGGGGCAGCACCTCGATCGGGTGGGAGTGCAGCTCCCGCCCCGCAGCGAGGATCTTTTCGATCACCCGCGCAGGCACCCGCCCATCGGTCACTTCAATCGCGGTTTCGATCATCGACAGGGTGAAGCCCTTGATGCCAAAGCCATAATGCCTGAGGTTGCGGCGCTCCGCTGCCAGCAGACGATCCGACAGATGGTCCGGATCGGCGAAATTCGCCAGCATGCCGGTGAACGCCTCTTCGGTCAGGCGATAATAAATCTCGTTCTCCCACAGGGTGTCATCAGCGTCAAAACCGATCACCTTGAGGGGAGAACCAGCCATCACTTCGGCCCAATCATGTTTTCCGGACGCACCACCCGATCAAAGGTTTCGGCATCGACAAAGCCCAGATTGATCGCTTCTTCCTTCAGGGTCGTGCGGTTTTTATGCGCGGTTTTGGCGACTTTGGTGGCGTTGTCATAGCCGATTTCGGGCGCAAGTGCCGTCACCAGCATCAGGCTCTCCCACATCAGTTTGCTGATCCGGTCTTCATCGGCCTCAATCCCGGTCACGCAATTATTGGTAAACGCCTTGGCGCTGTCGCCCAAAAGCTGCATGGATTGCAACAGGTTATAAGCCATCATCGGCTTATAGACATTCAGTTCGAAATGCCCTTGTGAGCCGGCAAAACCGATTGCCGCATCATTGCCCATGACATGCGCGCAAACCTGGGTGATCGCTTCAACCTGGGTTGGGTTGACCTTGCCCGGCATGATCGAACTGCCCGGCTCGTTCTCCGGTAGCATCAATTCGCCAAGACCGCAGCGCGGGCCTGAGCCCAGCAAGCGGATGTCATTGGCGATCTTAAACAAGCTGGCCGCGACGGTTTTCAATGCGCCTGACATTTCCACCATCGCGTCATGCGCGGCCAGGGCTTCAAACTTGTTGGGGGCGGTGACGAAAGGCAGGCCGGTGATCTTGGCCATATTGGCCGCGACCATCACATCCCAGCCCTTGGTGGTGTTCAATCCGGTGCCAACCGCCGTGCCGCCCTGGGCCAAAGGATAAATGTTTTCAAGGGCATGGCAGACGCGTTTGATGCCCTGTTCAACCTGAAAGGCATAGCCGCCAAATTCCTGTCCCAGCGTCAACGGGGTTGCGTCCTGGGTGTGGGTGCGACCTATCTTGATAATGTCTTTGAACGCTTCGGCCTTGGCGGCCAGCGCTTTTTGCAAATGCTCAAGCCCCGGCAGCAGCACCTGATGCGCGGTGGTGGCGGCGGCGATATGCATCGCGGTCGGGAAAGTATCGTTGGAGGATTGGCCCATATTGCAGTGATCGTTGGGATGCACCGGCTCCTTGCTGCCGATTTCCCCTCCCAGCATCTCAATCGCGCGGTTTGAGATCACCTCATTGGCGTTCATGTTGGATTGCGTGCCGGACCCGGTTTGCCAGACCACCAGCGGAAAATGATCGTCAAGATCGCCTGCAACCACTTCGGCCGCAGCGCTGACAATCGCGTCGCCGCGCTGTTTGTCAAGCTTGCCAAGGGTCATGTTCGCTTCGGCACAGGCCTGTTTGATCACCCCAAGGGCGCGCACGATTGCGACAGGTTGCTTTTCCCAGCCGATCGGGAAATTGATCAGCGACCGTTGGGTCTGTGCCCCCCAATATTTGTCGGTGGGGACTTCAAGCGGGCCAAAGCTGTCGGATTCGGTGCGGGTCTTGGTCATGGAAAGGATCCTTTGGAATACAGTTGTATACACTATAGCCAAGGCTTGGCCGATACTCAATCCGCTGCACTTGGTTTCAGGCCCGTTTTACCGCCGGAAATCAGCCCAAACCGCAGCAGGTCACCCAGCATAAAGGCCTATTTGCGAAAGCTGTCAAGGCTGACGATTTCGGCCTCCTGGCCGTCTTCAGGGCCGTCATCTGGACCATCATCGTTGGCGCCGCCTTCGTGGTCGTGCGCCCCGTCAAGGGCGTCAGCCGCAGGATCTGATTCGTCTTCTTCTTCGGTGGCTTCAAACCGCAGGCCAAACTCGACACTTGGGTCAACGAAGGTGCGGATCGCATCAAATGGGATCAGCATCGTCACTTCCTGATCGCCGAAATTCAGCGTGACGGTGAAATCTTCCTCAGTGACCGCAAGATTGTCGAACCATTCCTGCAAAACGATGGTCATTTCTTCTGGATACCGTTCTTTCAGCCAGTCAGGGATGTCGACGCCTTCAGCGTGGGTTTCAAAGGTTATGAAGAAATGATGTTCCCCCGGCAGGCCGGTTTCCGCGACTTGCCGCAAAACATGCACCAGTAGCCCGCGCATCGCCTGATGCATCAACTGCCCATAATGAATAGTGTCGGTCATCACGTTGCCCCGCAAGTCTGCACCGGCCATAGCATAAGCGATTTCAGGGGTAAGAAAAGGCCAAGCATCGGGAAATTGGGCCTATGCGACAAGAAACCTGAAACTGACTGGCGGACGGCCCCGGCCGGGCGGGCATGAATCGCACCGCCGGGTTTACCGGTTAAACTGGATTTGCTGCAACTTGCCGGGGTTGCTGTTGGGGCTGACAAAGCGAAATCCGCTGGTGTCATGGGCATGACCGCTTGGCGGCACCTTGACGAAATGGATGCCGTTTGGGGGGGGTGGCAGGCTTGCCCCGGTAGGGGACGGCCCATTTGCGCCATCGCCAATTTGAAACTGGACGGAGTATTCACCCCCGTCTGCGGTGACGATCCGGCGGGTAAATCTGCTGTCGGAGGTTACAGGGCCAGGGGCTTCGGCCATAAGGGTTTCCCCTTGTGGTTCAGGTGTAAGCGACCGGGCAGCCATTGCCACAATCAGCATCAATCCAAAGCGTAAAAGGCGCATCATAATCCGACCTACCCGTTCTTCGCCCCACGCCTAAGGGCTAGCATCCGTTGCAGGATCAGGCAAGAAATTACGGCGATTTTTGGGTGAAAAAATGTCTATAAGTTTCTGAAAATGCAACGATAAATCAAATGTTAATGAATTGTTAACGCAGGCTGATCAATTGACGGATTTTCGCGAAATGCTTTGTGGAAAGTGCAGGCTTCTGTTGCCAGGTGCCTGCGAACCCCGCCTAAGCTGCAAAGCCTAGGGCTAAGTGTTTCGATATTTCGAACTGCTTACGCAGCCAGAGCCATCGGAGCTTTGTTGTCATTTGCAACTAGCTTAAATGTACCGATAACGGTGGTAACTCACCGAGCAAAAGCTAACCCCTTTAGACGTCCGTCGATCCTATTTCGGCCCCATGATCCCCAAATGAAGGAGTGTTGGTGGAGCCGCCGGGTACCGCCCCCGGGTCCGATCCGCTTATTACGGGCGCGTTTATCGCCATAGTCCCCGAAGGAACAAGGTGAATATAGGGCCGCGATCAGCGGCAATCAAGGGGCATCAACGCGGGATTGCCGACTGTTCAGCCAATCTAGAAACGGCTCTGCGGCCTGATCAATTTGCCCCAGCATCTGGGTATACTGCGCCGCCAGTTCCGCCCCGGTCGCTGTCAGTTTCGCGCCACCAGTGCCGCCGCCGCCACGGGTGGTGGAAATCAACGGCTCCTGAAAGCAGGCCTGAAGGCTTTCCAGTAAAAGCCAGGCCCTGCGGTAACCGATGCCCATTTCCCGCGCCGCCGCCGAAATGGACCCGGTCTGGCCGATCAGCTTCAAAAGCTGCATTTTGCCCGGGCCAAGCGTGTCACGCCAGATATGGACTTTGGCGCGCAATTCCGGGCGTTGCAGCGGCAAATCGGTGGTCTTTCGGGTTTTCGGGCGGCTCATGGCGGAAATCCTGCAGGTATTGTCGTTTTTTCCTATCAGTTCAGGGGCGTGCATGTAATATGCTTAATAAGACATATTAGGATACTAGCAATGCTGCGCCCATTTTTCCACCTGTCTCTGACCATTTGCCTGGCCCTAAGTCTGGCTCTGAATGCCGCCACCGCCAGGGCGGGCGATCAGCGCATATTGGTGCAATCGACCACATCAACCCAAAACTCAGGGTTTTACGACTATATCCTGCCGATCTTTAAGGCTGAAACCGGGTATGTCGTGGATGTCGTGGCGGTCGGCACCGGGCAGGCGATCCGCAATGCCAGCAATGGCGATGCCGATGTCTTGCTGGTGCATGCGACAGCGGCTGAGCTGGCCTTTGTTGCCGCCGGTCACGGCGTTGCGCGGTTTGATCTGATGTATAACGACTTCGTGATGATCGGCCCGGAAAGCGATCCTTTGAGGCTGACCACAGCCGCCGATCTGGCTCAGGCGCTGGCCCTGATCGCTGCTGGGGGATCGGTGTTTATCTCCCGCGGCGACGATTCGGGCACGCATAAGAAGGAGCAGTCTTTGTGGCAAACCGCAGGCCTGGGCCCGCGCTTTGGCGCTTGGTATCGCGAAAGTGGCTCGGGGATGGGGGCGACGATCCGCATGGCTGTGGAAAGCGACGGCTACACCCTGACCGACCGCGCAACCTGGATCGCCTTTGGCGGCAAGCAGCAGCACAAAATCCTGGTTGAAGGCGACGCGGCCCTGTTCAACCAATATGGCATCATCGCGGTCAACCCCGTGCGGCATCCGCATGTCAACGTCAAAGGAGCGCAGGTTTTTATCGACTGGATGCTGTCAGAAAGGGGGCAGGCGTTGATCGCTGATTTCAGGGTTAACGACCAGCAATTGTTCTTTCCCAACGCCGCGCGCTAGGGTCGCGAAACCGAGGCGACGGCGATGGTCAACTCCCGCAATAATTTGCGGGTCATGGCGGCTTGGAAATCCTCAAACCCCAGGGCGCTTTCGATGAACGCGTCGGGGCCGTGGATCACTTCCTGACGGTAATATGACGTCAGCTCCGCGATTTCATTGCCGGGGATCTGATCGCCCGGCGGTGCGTCCGTGCCGATCACCAGCCCGTTGACGGTGGTGTTGGCATAGATCGTAGACGCCTTGCCCAACAGCGGGCGGATGCCGTCATTGTTCTTGCCATCGCCCGAAACGTCAATCGTGCGCTGCCAGCAATCCGGCCCTGTCAACAACAGCTGCCCGGCAAAGCGCAGCGCCGCACCTAGGCCGGTGGGCCGGGTGCCACTCGGTTGGGTCTGGGTGGCAAGGACTGCGCTGATGCTGGATAAATCCGCCTTGGTTTCAAGGGCTTGCCAGGGGATTATGACGCGTTGGGCGTTGCGACCACTCCATTCAAATACCGCCAGCCAGATCGGTGCATTGGGCTGGGACAGCAGCAATTGCGCAACCTCAGGATCATTCAACGCCCCGACCAGCCCGGTCAGTTGCAACTGGTATTCCGTGACATCAACGCTGGAGGAGACATCAAGCGCCATCACCAGCGCCTGACGGCACGTCGCCTGCGCGTTTTGACCCGTCAACATCGCAAACAGCAAAGCGCTAAGCAGCCCTGGCCCATGTCGCTGCTTCATGGTCTGAGACCAGGTGATAGCGATGACAGGCTGGGGGACAACTCCCGTAGCAATTTGTGAAACATCGCCTTTGGAAAATCCTCATACCCGTCTGAG
>CAYXXQ010000200.1:0-6652 GCA_964469075.1 uncultured Rhodobacter sp. | reverse complement strand
TCTTTAATGAATGCAGCATAAATTTTCATTTTCTTTAGTTCTTTGAAGTTCTCAATACATTCTATGCTCATTAAATATGCAATGGATGAACAATGTGATTGAATAAATTCTAATTCACTCATACCTAACTCTTCAATAAGTTTAATTAATAAAAACCACTTAAATTTCTTTATCATCTTAGTTTCACTTCCATTTTATCATTTATTTTCTGAAATCTTTCTTCTGCTTCTTTTAAAGCTAAACATACTTGACCCCATTCACAATGTTTATTATCTTTGAAATGTTCAAACCACTCTTCTGTATACATTTTACTTAATACTTTTGCAACCATAGATTTCTTCATTTTCAAAGCTGATATACAATTTCTATAAAATAACATTTCATGCATCTTAGTTCACCTTTACATTAGTATAATTCTCTAAAAACTTAAAGATTTCAGCTCGTTCATCACCAAACAATTTTTTATATAAAGCATTTTTTCCTATAAACGCAAGTTGTGTCCCCTTTTCTTTATTATATTTAAACAATTCTTCAATAGCTTTTCTTATTTCTTCTTCAGAAAACCATTTCTTATCTTTGAAATTTACATTTTGTTCATATACTCCTAATGCACCACTATATTTACATTCTTTATTTTCACAAACATAATATTTTGATAAACTGTTAGTGCTATAATGTTCTTCCATTCTAGAATCACATAATTCACAGTAGGGCTCTTCTATCCTTTTCATTTTTCTTTTACCTCTTCAACTTCCAAAAATAGTTAAAACCACTTATATTTTCATTAGATACGTCATTTTGTCCAGTTACACAAACAGCTTTATTTTTTTCTTTTAATTTTTTGTAATAATTATAGATGTCTTCAAACTCTGAAGAATATTTTTTTAAATAATTTGTGGCATAAAAAGTTTCTCCGTCTTTAATATCTTCGTATTTACAAGAGGTTAATTTGCATTGAACAAAATCTCTCAAGCATGAAACACGAACTCCAAAAACTTCATTTCCTTCATAGCATAATGTTTGTTTGTTATTAGGAAAAACAATTCCTAAATCATCACCACCACCACAATTGTTTTCTATTTTTATACAATCAGGAACCAAAATAGTTTCTTCATCTTTGTTCATTAAAGCTTTCTTCAAATATTTAATCTCATCAGCTTTCTTTTCAATTTCGTTAAGTAATTGTTCTTTATTCATTTTTCTTTTTCCTCTTCAACTTTCCAAAAATAATTATAACAATTCATAATATCTTCGTTAGATATACCATTTGATACAGTAACACAAACAGCTTTATTTTTTTCTTTTAATTTTTTGTAATACCAATTTATGTTTTCAAACTCTGAAGAGGATTTTCGTAAATAATTACTAGCACAAAAAGTGTCTCCTTCTTTAATATCTTTGTAATTGCAAGGAGTTAATTTGCATTGAACAAAATCTCTCAACCAGGAAACACGAACTCCAAAAACTTCATTCCTTTTATTATATAATAATGTTTGTTTGTTATTAGGAAAAACAATACCTAAACCATCACCACCACAACACTTGTTTTCTATCTTTATGCAATCAGGAACCAAAATAGTTTTATCATCATCTATCATTTTCTACTTCACCAATTTATAATAAGAATTATAGCTGGGCATAGTTAATGTTTTACCTACTATTTCGTTGCCTTCAAAAGTCCAATATTCATTATTTATGGCTAAAATTTTAACAATGTCTGAGCCAAATAAAACTTTATCTCCTATTTTTATATTTTCTCTTTTTGTTATTTTTATTTTCACTATTTTGTTATACATTTTTATTTCCTCTATTTAAACTTCTTCAAACTTTGATAACGCATTTTTTGTTCCGTCACTTGAATAATCTATTCCTATAACTTTTATGCCTCTTTCAATTTCTTTTTTGTATTTCATTTTACATTCTTTACATTCTAATGTTGATTCGTTAACATCTGAATGACATATCCACATTATCGTAAAAATCACAATCTGTTATAGCTTTTTCTTGTAGTGTGTTTGAAGAATTAACATCTAGACTGATTATTGTTTTTAATGTTTTTCCTATAATTTCTTTTTTTATATCTTTTAATTCAGCCATTATTTATTCACCTTTATCCATAATATATTGTAAACACCAAATCATATATAAATCTTCGTTGTAATTCTTTAGTAGTTAATATTTTTTCATTGCTAAATCTAACATCCTCGAAAATTTCTCACTATTAAATAGCCCAGGAGATTTTCTAGCTTCTCTTAGAGCTTTTATTTTATAAATATTCATTTATATCATGTTCTCCACATTTAAATGTTAATTCGCAATCTGTCATTATTTATTCACCATCCAGTATTTTTAAAATATTTGTTGATTGCTCGGTTATTATGGGTTTTTCATAGTTTGGTTTCATTGTTTTTCACCTTTAATTAAGTTTTTATTCATCACCTTTTCCAAAGTTAATGAGATACAATCACTAACCCCGAAACCATATTCTTTGAATAACAAACTAGTTATTTTTAATTCATAAGATTTAAAAAATTCTTCCAATAACTCACAAATAATTATTTTTTTGTCATAAGTTAATTTTTTAAACCATTGTTCATTATAATTAATAAAATATAATGTATCCTGTGTAGTCATTTCAACATTTATGTTTTTTATTAAACCTAAATGCTTTAATTCTATTTCAAGTTTATTACATAATTTTAATTTAGTTATTGTTTTCATTGTTTTTCACCTTTAATTTTTTTTATTTTTTACTGGCAATGTAAAATTAATATATAAACATTGTGGACAAACCACGTTAGTTTTATCATCTTTTTTATGGCTTATAATTCCCCCACATTGCGGGCATACGGTTTTTGTTTTAATAAAATGTTTAATTAAGTGTTCATCTTCTTTTAAAAGGTTTTTGCATTTAATGATATTTTTTGTTGTTTTCATTGTTTTTCACCTTTAAACTTTTCTTTAAAACATTTTTCACAATATTTTTCTGTATCAAGTGTTATAACATTTCCTTTTTGTTTCTTTTGTATTATGAAGTATAACCCGTGTTGTGTTATGGGTTCTTTACATTTTTTGCAATGTATTTTAGATGCCATTATACTTTTGTCTTTACATTTCGTAGTTCTAAAGTTACCACAACATTTTTCATTTGTACTTCTACTTTGTTTGTTCCTTTAGCGGCTATGTATTTTGCACAACTCAATAGGTTTGACGCAAACTCTTGTTTTGTTATTATTGTTTCATTCACTTTTTACCACCTAGGTATTGTTCTTCTAAAACATCTGTCCAGTCTTTTCCGTAGTGTTTTAGTATTGTTGTATAAGCATTGTATGTTTTTATTGAGTTGTAATAGGTCAGTAATGTATCGTCTTCTGGTATTCCTGTCAAAAATTCTACTTCCATTTTTGTTTTACTATCAATAAAGTCGTTGTATGCTTCAAAAATGTGTTCAAAAGGTTTACTTCCATTACTTCGCAGTTCTAGTTCTGTAATGCTTTTTTCTAAGCCCATAACATGCCCTAAATTTTTTTGATAGCGTTCTCTAGCTTCCAGGTAAGAATATCCATGTGAATCATCCTGCCCGAACTTTGGTTGAATGTAAGCTTTTGGTTGTCTCATTAATTCGTTCTTCATATTTACTGTGTTAATAAAGTATAAATTTCTAGTCATTTATTTTTCACCTTGTTAGTGTGTTTGTTTTCGTAATCTTCAATATTGTTTAACATTTGTTTTTTTTGCATCATCAAATCCTTTTTTATGTGCTATTATTATTTCTATCCCTATCCCTATTATTATTATTAATGCTAGTATCCATTCATTCATTTTTTCTTACCTCGTGATTGTTTTTTAGATTTTTTATTTTTTAGTCTTTGGGTATATATAAAGTTTGATATTTTTTTATTTAATAAAAGTAATATTGCCCCGCCTATAATGATGAAATGTATTCCCCAAACATAAGTGAATCCTTTCATTCCACCAAACCCGCCATATTCATGTATTTTAAATCTTGGTACTAGCCAACAACAAACATAATATAATGCGGCTGTAAATAGTGCTGCTATTTTATCTCCTAACCAATCGACATCTGTTAAACGTCCTATCGTTCTTGCTGTTATAAAAATTATTTCCGTTGCTATAAGTATTATTGTTAATGCTAGTATCCATTCATTCATTTTTTGTTCCTCGTAATTTTATTTTTCATTCTATCAAACTGATTGCCTATTCTTTTATTATGTATAAAGTCTGATAAATATTTATTTAAAATAATAAATCCTATTATCCCTAGTATGCCTATATGCACAAATCCTACATATTTGAAAGATGCTGCTAAAGGCCATGGATTTTCATATATGACCATTGAGCATTCTAGTCTTGGAACATTCCAACATAAAAAATAATACACCCCCCCTGCAAGAAAAGATATAAATTTATCTGTGCCCCATGAGTCGCACTTTATTTGGCATGTTGTTCTAAAAAATATAAACAATCCTTCACCTGCTAATATTATTATTGTTAATGCTAGTATCCATTCATTCATTTTTTGTTCCTCCGTTTGGTGAGTGTTCTTTTTTTAAATCACTACCTCCTGCATACTTATTTCCGTTGTTAAATTCTTTAGTTAAAGGAGACCTGTGTTCGTATTCTTCCATAACTTTTAATAATTCTTTTTCTGCATCCACGTTTATTAAGTAAGATAGTTTCAATACAAGATATAACATATCTGCTATGTTGTTTGCAAATAATTCTTTATTTTCTTCAATGATTTTTAGCTGTGTTTTTACGTCCACAAACTTTATTCTGTCTGAAAATTCTGATACTTCGCTCACTAGATTTAATAGCATGTCTTTTATTTGTTCAGGTTTTGAGTACCCTCTTTTGTCGTTAAATTCTTTTATTTCTTTTACAATTTCGTTAAGCTTCATTTTTGTGTCTCCTATTATTTTAAGTCTTCCATTGCAACCTTTGATTACGCACTTGTTATTATCTAAAATGTTTGGTATTGAACAACCCGTTTTATGTCCACAATTATTGCATTTATATTTCATTTTTTTCCTCTGAGTTAAAATTGGAAAAATACCCGCCATTTTGTTTATGCGCTGTTAATTTTCCACATAACATTATTCCTTTTTTTGTAAGTTCTACCATAGGGTTTAATCCACTTCCTTTATTTTTAATTATTGTTGCATTCTCTAAATCATCTAAACAATCTAAATCATCATGTTTTTTTAACAATAAGGTTTCATGGGTTGTTTTATCATCATATACATATCCTTTTAGCCTTGTTCCATATTTTGGATTCCATTCACTACTGCATTGCCCAGATGCTCCTGTTGTTTTATGTTTTATTCTCATTCTTTGTGGGTTTAGTTTTCCCTCGTAATTCATGCAGCAATATTCTATATATGCTAGTAAATTCCAGTGGTCTCGCCCAAATTTTTTTTCTTCTATATATTTCATTTTTCTATCTCCCAAGTATCTGAACATTTGCTTTTATTAATTATGCTTATAACTGCGGTTGCATCTTTAACCAAAACTATTCCTAATTCTTTGACCAAATTATTGTGTTCAGCTTCAATTTTATCTGCTAATTTTCTTAGTTGTTTAACTGTAACATTTAATCCTTGTCGTTGAATCATCTTTTTTCCTCTGTATTGTTTTTTATTTCCCAACAATATTTTTTATTAATCATTTTTATATCTGTCATAGCCAGTCTCTATATACTTCATTATTTTATCAAACCTTTTTTTTAATTCTTTTTTTGATAGTTTGTTTAATGTCGTTCTATGTAATTTAGTTATTTCCGGGAGATATTGATTAAACAGGGCTGTTCCGTCAGACCCGTCATTACCACTAATTTCTGCAACTAAAACAATATCTCTCATATCTTTATGTAATAATTTTTTCTCCATTTTATGGTTCCTCATTAATTAATCATATTATCTAACATATACCATGTTAACAGTGATACTATCATGATTGCAAACAATATCATTAAATTCATGCCGATAAATCCTGCCCAAAAATTTCCGTAAGCTCCTCTTAAAATTCTATTAGGATTTTCTATTAACATTTTACAATCTTTTAATTGTTGCATATCACTAAATCCTCTGTCGTCTGTGGCTGTTCGTTCATTGTTTATTAAATCTTCTTCAACATCATAATGATTTTGTAATGCTTCGGTACATTGTTGCATACTTATATCGTGCGTTAATTGTACTCCGTCATATTGATAATCAAACCATGTCATTTGTGTTACTAGTAGTATTCCAACTAATAACCCAAATAATATTGATGCCCCTATTGTAACTTTATTAATTTTTTGTTTAGTCATTTTTTTTTACCTCTTTTTTGCAACAAGCTTCTGCCGATTCTTTATCACTGTAACCACACTCACACTCATCACAAGCATATCCTAATTCTGTTTCTATATCTGTTGAACAACAATCGCTACAAGTAGCATAATCTTTATACATATAATTACATACTGGGCAAACATATAATTTTATTTTTTCCATTTTATTAACCTCTTACATATAATCTTCTTCAAGATATGTTTCAAAATCTATTTTTAAGTCTTTGTTGAAATCATTTAATAATTCTTTTTTTAATTGTTTTTTATAAATAAAATGCATTATTTCATTATTAATTTTTT
>CAYXXQ010000199.1:0-6664 GCA_964469075.1 uncultured Rhodobacter sp. | reverse complement strand
CATCGCGTTTGGCCTTCTTGGCGGTCTGGATATCGACCGGCATCAACAGCGCAAGTGCTGCGACATTGTTCATGAACGCCGACAAAACAGCCCCCACACCACCCATGATCGTGATATGGCTGCCAAGGGAGCGGCTGCTGTCAACCAGTGAGCGGGTGATCAGGTGCACGGCCCCCGAATTGACCAGCCCGGCCGACACGATCAGTACCAGCGCCACCACCAGCGTTGCCGGATGGCCAAAGCCTGAAAAGGCCTGACTGGAGGGCACGACGCCCGACAGAACCCCCACCAGCAAGGCTGCGAAAGCGACGAGGTCATAGCGCCAGCGCCCCCATAAAAGCATCGCGAAAACGCCGGTGAAAATGCTGAAAAGGATGATCTGGTCAAGCGTCATGTCAGGGCCTTTGAGTTGCTTGATCAGACCCAACCTGATTTGGCCGCAAAGTGCAACGACTTGCGGACTTGAACCGCAACAGCGCCCTGACATATAGAGGGCTGCAACAACGTGAGACGACGGAGAATCCAATGGCAGGCCACTCAAAATGGGCAAATATCCAGCACCGCAAGGGGCGACAGGATGCCGCGCGCTCCAAGCTGTTTTCCAAGCTGGCCAAGGAAATCACCGTCGCGGCCAAGATGGGCGATCCTGATCCCGACAAGAACCCGCGCCTGCGATTGGCGGTAAAAGAGGCCAAGTCGCAATCCGTACCCAAGGACGTGATCGACCGCGCCATCAACAAAGCGATTGGCGGCGACGCAGAAATCTATGACGAAATCCGCTATGAAGGCTATGGCCCGGAAGGGGTTGCTGTGATCGTCGAAGCAATGACCGACAACCGCAATCGCACCGCCAGTTCCGTCCGCTCGATCTTTGCCAAATCCGGGGGCAATCTGGCGGAAACCGGTGCGGTGTCCTTCATGTTTGAACGCAAAGGCCTTGTCGCATATCCTGCCAGCATCGGTGGTGCCGACACCGTGTTTGAAGCCGCGATTGATGCCGGCGCCGAGGATGTCGAAAGCACCGACGAGGGCCACGAGATTTACTGCGAAGCGACCGATCTGAACGAGGTTTCAAACGCGCTGGAAGCAGCACTGGGCGAGTCTGTAAGTTCAAAATTGATCTGGAAGCCCAACGTCTCGACCCCACTGGATCTGGATGGGGCGCAGAAACTCATGAAGCTGATCGGGGCGCTGGAAGATGACGACGATGTGCAGACCGTTACTGCCAATTTCGATATTTCAGACGAGGTGATGGAACAGCTTTGATCGGCTGGGTCCGACCCCCCAGTTTCCAAACCGCAGGATAGTCAGTCCACCCGAACCCCGGGTGGACTATTTTTTTGCCTGGCCCGTAATCAATCAAACGAGATTTCGTTGTCGCCAAGGTAAACGTTGGACGCGTCACAAATGTTGATCGAAATCGGATCGTCGATCACTTCGCTGTCGTCCGAGCCCAGCCAGCCAGCCGAGAAGGTTTGTTCGCATGCGCCGGTATCGGCGGTGAATTCGGCCCGACCGTCTTCGCCCGGATGAATTTCAGCGCCTTCGATCCAGTTTTGGCTCCAGCCACTGCCGTCATTGGTGTAAAATCCGATCAGCACGTTGTTTTCGGTGTCATTGTAAAGCTGGAAATAGCCTTCTGACCCGGTGCCCTGGGCAAGCGCACCTAAGGCACCTGCTGCCAGCAGCATGGCTGCCAGGGTTGTTGTTTTAAGAATAGACATTGTTCGTCTCCCGGTGAAATTGGCCGCGATGAAGTTTCGGGCCAGTGGCGAAATCTCTACAACGAATACGCTTGCACACAAGTAAAATCTAAGTTTGTCTTGTCGGGTTATTTTGACCGAATGGAAAAAACATGGCAGGGCCGTCACGCACTGAAATCTCATACGGCTCTCCCTGGATCGGAATTGGCTGGATGGCGCTGACCGGGCTGCTTTTCGTGGCTGTGACCGGGGTTGTGCGTTTCCTTGGATCGTCCATCCCGGCGGCCGAGGCGGCCTTTATCCGCTATGTGATCGGCCTGATTTTCATGCTGCCGTTCATCTTGCCGGCCCTGCGCAACGGCATCAGTCGACGCGTGCTGGGCATCTATTCTCTGCGCGGCCTGGCGCATGCGTTGGGCGTGATCCTGTGGTTTTATGCGATGGCCAATATCCCGATCGCAGAGGTGACGGCGATCGGCTATACCTCACCGATCTATATCACCCTGGGGGCGGCCGTTTTCTTTGGGGAAAAGCTGGCGATGCGCCGGATAATCGCGGTTGTTGCTGCTTTCTCCGGGGCGATGATCATCCTGCGACCCGGGTTGCAGGAAATCTCTTATGGGCAGTTGGCGCAGCTTTGTTCAGCACCCTTGTTTGCCATTTCCTATCTGATCGCCAAGCGCCTAAGCATGACCGAAAGCCCGACGGTTGTGGTGGCGATGCTGTCGGTTTTTGTCACCATTGGCCTGGCCCCTTTTGCCTTCGCCGTCTGGGTAACCCCCCAATTAAACGAGGTTTTTTGGCTGGCCCTGGTCGCCTGTTTCGCCACGCTTGGGCATTTCACCATGACCAAGGCGCTGAAAGCTGCCCCCCTGATGGTGACCCAACCCGTGACCTTCCTGCAACTCGTCTGGGCAACCCTGCTGGGCGCGCTTATGTTTGGTGAGCCGGCCGATTTCTACGTGCTGCTGGGCGGCGGCGTGATCATCGCCTCGGTCAGTTTCATTTCCTACCGCGAATGGGTGGCGAACCGGCGCATGCGCACTCCGCCGGCGGTGGCTACCAAGTAAATCCAAGAGTTTCTTGCTGCAATAAGCACGGCGTGGGGGCGGGATTTTTTGCTGTCGTTTTTTCTTGATTGACTAGTCAATCAAGAATGATCCAAACTGCCGCATCAAATGCAAATCCAAGGGGTCAACTTGCCAAAACTAGGAATGGAACCGATCCGCAAAGCCGCCCTGGTCGAAGCCGCCATTGCCGAAATCGGCGAGGCCGGGACACTGGACGTCACCGTCAGCCGCATCGCGCGTCGCGCCGGTGTGTCCAGCGGACTTGCGCATCACTATTTTGGCAGCAAGGAGCAGATTTTCCTGGCGACGATGCGGCATATCCAAACCCTGTTCGGCCAGCGTGTGCGCGAGGAGCTGAAAGCCGCCACAACCCCGCGCGAACGCCTGAACGCGATCATTGCCGCCTGTTTTGATCCTGAAGAATTCGCGCCAGAAATCATCTCGTCCTGGCTGATTTTCTATGTCCAGGCGCAAAACTCGGCAGCGGCAAAACGGCTGCTGCATGTCTATACGCACCGCTTGCACAGCAACCTCGTTTTCAATCTGCGCCAACTGACCAACCCGGCCAATGCCGATCTGATTGCCACCGCCGTCGGGGCGCTGATCGACGGGCTCTATATCCGCCAGGCGCTGCACGAAAATCCCTTGGATCGGTTTCAGACGATGGGGTTGGTCTGGGATTATCTGGAACTGAAACTCGGGCAACAGGACGCGCTATGACCAAGCCAAATATTCTGATCTTCATGGTGGATCAACTGAACGGCACGCTGTTTCCTGATGGGCCAGCCGACTGGCTGCATACGCCAAACCTCAAGAAACTGGCAGCAAGATCGACCCGGTTTGCCAATGCCTACACCGCGTCGCCCTTATGTGCACCGGGCCGCGCCAGTTTCATGTCGGGCCTTTTGCCATCGCGCACCAAGGTCTTTGACAATGCTGCCGAGTTCGCCAGCGACATCCCGACCTATGCGCATCACTTGCGCCGGGCCGGCTATCAGACCTGCTTGTCTGGCAAGATGCACTTTGTCGGCCCGGATCAGATGCACGGGTTTGAGGAGCGGCTGACAACCGACATCTACCCGGCCGATTTCGGCTGGACCCCGGATTATCGCAAACCCGGTGAACGGATCGAATGGTGGTATCACAATATGGGCAGCGTTGTTGGCGCGGGCGTCGCCGAGATCAGCAACCAGATGGAATATGACGACGAGGTTGCTTATAATGCCAGCCGCAAGGTCTACGATCTGGCGCGTGGCAAGGACGACCGCCCGTGGTGTGTCACCGTCAGTTTCACCCACCCGCATGATCCTTACGTCGCCCGGCGCAAATACTGGGATCTATATGAAGATTGCGACCATCTTTTGCCTGAAATCCCGGCGATGGATTACGATGATCACGACCCGCATGCGCAGCGGATTTTCGATGCCAATGACTGGCGGAACTTTGATATCAAGCCCGAGGATATCCAAAACTCCCGCCGCGCCTATTTCGCCAATATCAGCTATCTTGACGACAAGATCGGGGAGGTTCTGACCGCCCTTGAAACCACCCGCCAGGACGCGATCATCATGTTTGTGTCCGATCACGGCGATATGCTGGGGGAGCGCGGGCTTTGGTTCAAGATGAACTTTTACGAAGGCTCAGCCAGGGTGCCCTTGATGATCGCCGCCCCTGACATGCCGCCGGGCCTTGTGTCAACGCCGGTTTCAACCCTTGATGTGACCCCAACATTGGCCGATCTGGCAGGCGTGTCACTCGACGAGGTCGCGCCCTGGGTTGATGGCGAAACGCTGCTGCCGCTTGCCAATGGAACGGCGCGGACAAGCCCGGTCCTGATGGAATACGCGGCCGAGGCGTCTTATGCCCCGCTGGTGTCTATGCGCTATAGTAAATGGAAATATAACCGCTGCGCGCTTGATCCCGATCAACTGTTTGATCTTGATGCCGATCCCCTTGAGTTGACCAATCTGGCCGGGGTCGCAGCGCATGCCGGAACCCTGGCCCAGTTGCAGGCGAAATCGGCGGCTCGTTGGGATTTGGCCGCCTATGACGCGATGGTACGCGAAAGCCAGGCCCGCCGCTGGGTGGTCTATGAAGCGTTGCGAAATGGTGCGTATTTCCCCTGGGACTACCAGCCGCTGCAACAGGCCAGCGAACGCTACATGCGCAACCACATGAACCTTGACAGCCTCGAAGAAAGCCAGCGCTTCCCGCGTGGAGAATAGCGCTGTCAGCTCCGTTCGGTGATCGGTAGTCGGGTGAAAAAGATGAGTATTTTGGCAATAAAGAAACGATGTGAGACATGGTGACGGAAGCGGATTTCGTTATTGTCGGGGCCGGATCGGCCGGTTGTGCGATGGCCTACAGGCTGTCGGAAAGCGGGCAGTATTCGGTTTTGGTGATCGAACATGGCGGCAGCGATGTCGGGCCATTCATCCAGATGCCAGCGGCGCTGTCTTATCCGATGAACATGGCGCGCTATGACTGGGGGTATCAATCAGCTCCCGAGCCGCATCTCGGCGGGCGGCAACTGGCCACACCCAGGGGCAAGGTGATCGGGGGGTCAAGCTCGATCAACGGGATGGTCTATGTGCGGGGGCACGCCTGCGATTTTGATCATTGGCAAGACAGCGGGGCTGCGGGCTGGGCCTATGCCGATGTGCTGCCCTATTTTAAACGGATGGAAAGCTGGCATGATGGCGGGCATGGCGGCGATGATGCATGGCGCGGCAAGGCCGGGCCTTTGCATGTCACCCGTGGACCGCGAAAAAATCCGCTGTTCAAGGCTTTTGTCAAGGCCGGGCAGCAGGCCGGATACCCGGTGACAGATGACTATAACGGCGCGCAGCAAGAAGGCTTTGGGCCGATGGAACAGACCGTCTGGAGGGGCCGGCGCTGGTCAGCGGCCAATGCCTATCTGCGCCCGGCAATGAGGCGTAAATCCGTTAGTCTGATCCGTGCTTTCGCCCGCAAGGTCGAGATAACCGAGGGCCGGGCAACCGGGGTTGAAATCGCACGCGCAGGGCAGATCGAAGTTGTGAAGGCACGGCGCGAAGTGGTGATTGCGGCCTCGTCGATCAACTCCCCCAAATTGCTGATGCTGTCAGGTATTGGCCCGGCCAAACATCTGGCGGAACATGGCATTGCACTTGTTGCCGACCGGCCCGGCGTTGGCCAGAACCTTCAGGATCATCTGGAGCTTTATATCCAGATGGCCAGCTTGCTGCCGATCACGCTTTATAAGCACTGGAACCTGTTTTCCAAGGCAGTCATCGGCGCGCGCTGGCTGTTTACCAAAACCGGGCTGGGGGCGTCAAACCAGTTTGAGTCAGCGGCGTTCATCCGGTCGCGCGCCGGGGTGGATTATCCCGATATCCAGTATCATTTCCTGCCCATTGCCGTGCGTTATGACGGCAAAGTCGCGGCGGAAGGACATGGCTTTCAAGCGCATGTCGGGCCGATGCGATCCGCCTCACGCGGCGCGGTTACCCTGCTGTCGGGTGATCCTGAAGCGGCCCCGAACATCCAGTTCAACTATATGAGCCAGCCACAGGATTGGCAGGATTTCCGCACCTGCATTCGGCTGACGCGCGAAATTTTTGGCCAGGACGCGTTCAAGCAATACGCGGGCAAGGAAATCCAGCCGGGGGTGGATGCTCAAAGCGATGAAGCGTTGGATGATTTCATTCGCGCGCATGCGGAAAGTGCCTATCATCCCTGCGGCACCTGCAAAATGGGGGCCGCCGATGACCCGATGGCCGTCGTTGATCCGGACTGCCGGGTGATCGGTGTTGAGGGTCTGCGGCTTGCCGACAGCTCAATCTTTCCGCGTATTCCCAATGGCAATCTGAACGGGCCGTCGATCATGGTTGGGGAAAAGGCCAGCGATCA
>CAYXXQ010000198.1:0-6706 GCA_964469075.1 uncultured Rhodobacter sp. | reverse complement strand
TCTGGATAGCATCGCGTTGATGGAATACATCCCGGCGCCTGATTTTCCCACCGGCGGCATCATTCTGGGCCGCACAGGCGCACGCAAAGCCTATACCGAGGGGCGTGGCAGCGTCATCATCCGTTCCAAAACCCGGGTGGAGGAGATCCGCAAAGACCGCTTTGCCATCGTCATCGACGAGATCCCCTATCAGGTCAACAAAGCCTCGATGATCGAAAAAATCGCCGAAGTGGCCCGCGACAAGCGGATCGAAGGCATCGCCCACGTCCAGGACGAAAGCGACCGGATCGGCGTTCGGGTGGTGATCGAACTGAAACGCGACGCCACACCGGAAGTCGTATTGAACCAGCTGTTCCGCTTCACGCCGATGCAGGTCTATTTCGGCTGCAACATGCTGGCGCTGAACGGCGGCCGGCCAGAACAGCTTGACCTGCGCAAATTCCTGACGGCCTTCCTGGATTTCCGCGAAGACGTCGTGGCCCGCCGCACCGCGTTTGAACTGCGCAAAGCCCGCGACCGCAGCCATATCCTGTGCGGCCTCGCGGTGGCGGTCAGTAATGTTGACGAAATCGTCGCCACGATCCGCGCGTCTGCCGACCCGGCTGAGGCACGGCAAAAGCTGATGACGCGCGCCTGGCCTGCGCATGATATCGTTGACTATATCCGCCTGATTGATGACCCCAGCCATACCGTCAATGACGACGGCACCTATCATATGTCTGAAACCCAGGCCCGCGCCATTCTGGAACTGCGCCTGCAACGCCTGACTGCGATGGGTGTCAAGGAAGTCACGGATGAGTTGCAGGAATTGGCCGGCAAGATCACCGATTACCTAGAAATCCTGCGCTCGCGTGAGCGGATCATGGCCATCATCAGCGCTGAGCTTCAGGAAGTGCGGGACTTGTTCGCGGTGCCAAGGCGCTCTGAAATCGTCGATTTCACTGGCGACATGGATGATGAAGACCTGATAGAGCGCGAAGACATGGTCGTGACTGTCACCAGCTCAGGCTATATCAAACGCACTTTACTGGATGAATACCGGGCCCAGAAACGCGGCGGTAAGGGCACCCAGGGGATGAACACCAAGGACGAAGATTTCGTCACAACCCTGTTTGTCGCCAACACCCATTCACCGCTCTTGTTCTTCACGTCCGATGGCTTGGTCTACAAACTGAAAACCTGGCGTCTGCCGCCGGGCGGGCGCAACGCGCGCGGCAAGGCGATTGTCAATATCCTGCCGATCCCGCAAGGCGTGTCGATCGCTGCGATCATGCCGGTCGATGTGCCGGAAGACGACTGGGATGACCTGCAGATCGTGTTTGCGACCTCCACAGGTGATGTCAGGCGCAATGCGCTGTCGGATTTCACCAATGTCAAATCCAACGGCAAGATCGCAATGAAACTGCCCGAGGGCGTCGAGCTGGTGAACGCCCGCATCTGTAACGAGATGGACGATTTCCTGCTGACCACCGCCCTTGGCAAAGTGATCCGCTTCCCGGTCACCGATGTGCGCGTCTTTAAGGGCCGCGATTCCACCGGCGTGCGTGGGATCAAACTGGCAGATGGCGACAGCGTCGTGTCTATGGCCGTGATCCGTCATGTCGACGCGACCCCGGATGAACGCGCCGCTTATTTCAAAATGCGCCGCGCCGTTACCGGCGACGAGGCCGGGGAAACCGAAGACGCGGGCGGTGATATCGCCTTGGGTCAGGAGCGCTACACCGAATTGTCAGCGCTGGAACAGTGGATCCTGACCATCACCTCACGAGGGTACGGAAAACGGTCCTCGGCACATGAATACCGTGTCGCCGGGCGTGGTGGGCTGGGCATTGCCGCCGCCAATCTTGGACGGCGCGGCGATACCATCGTCGCCTGTTTCACGGTTGAAGATGACGACCAGATCATGTTGGCAACCTCAACCGGGCAATCCATTCGCTGCCCTGTAGCCGGGATTTCGCGGCAGGGGCGCACCTCGTCCGGGGTCAAGGTGTTTGACACGGCCAAGGGCGAAAGTGTCGTGTCGGTCGCCTGGATCGCGGAACAAGGTGATGACGCCGATGATGGCGATGCGGTGATCGACGATACCGCCTAAGCTTTTGTTTTTATGTTGAAATACAGAACAGGGGGAGGGTTTTACCTTTCCCCTTTTGCTGTCATCGCCACCCGTGCGCGTCTGAACCCCGCCAGTTATTTTGAGTATTTGGGCAATAAAGAAGCCTGGTCAGCACGGCGAAAGTTGGGCGGGCGCGACTAGGTTAATGTCATTTTTCTCCCTTTTTTCGCCCTATTCTGCTGCGAATGATTGCGCAGAGGATAATCTTTCGCCCGGTGATTGAGGGTGCAAACCAAAGCATATGGAAGGACCCACAGATATGTCGGGCATCACAAGAAAACAAAAGAAAACGCAGGAAGTCGCGCATGCTTTAGCCCGCGTTCTTATCGCATCCTATTTCATGGCAAAGGCGATTGGCCTTATCATTGACCCATCCAGCATGGCGCAGTTTCTGTCTCTCAGCAATGTGCCGGATTATTTGCGTTGGCCCAATGCCGGGTTTGAACTGTTGGCGGCCCTCGCGATTATGGTCGGCTTTCAGACCCGCATGGCCGCAGCCCTTCTGGCGCTCTATTTGTTCTGGTCAAGCTTCATTCTGAACTACACCCCGGGTGACCCCTACGCGATTGGCGCTTTCTGGCGAGATCTGGCGATGATCGGTGGCCTGTTGATGTTGTTCTCGCACGGACGTGGGCGTTATGCGGTCGACAATCTGTTCAACCGACCGGCCAAGCGCACCAAAGGCGACCGCAAGATCGACGAGGCCGTGGTGCAGCCAAGCGCATAAGAAAGCCGCACGTCAAGACACAGGAACGGGCCCCGCATTGGAGCCCTTTTCTTTTGCCGATAAACCGCCTATGTGCCAGCCCATGACACAGCCAATTCACATCATCGGCGGCGGTATGGCCGGATCAGAAGCCGCCTGGCAGGCCATTCACCTGGGCGTGCCCGTGGTGCTGCATGAAATGCGCCCCAGCGTGAAAACTTTCGCGCATCAGACGGAAAACCTGGCCGAAATGGTCTGTTCAAACTCCTTCCGATCCGACGATGACGAGGCCAATGCCGTTGGCCTGTTGCATTGGGAAATGCGGGCTGCCAACTCGGTCATCATGGCGATGGCCGACCAGAACGCCCTGCCCGCTGGCGGGGCCTTGGCGGTGGATCGCGACAAGTTTTCCGAAGATGTCAGTCGGAAATTGTTGGCCCATGATCTTGTCACTTTGGCGCGCGGTGAAATCACCGATCTGCCGGACACAGGGCCAGTGATCGTGGCCACGGGACCGCTGACCTCGGACGCGCTGGGGCGTTCGATCCTGGCGGCAACCGGGCAGGATGCGTTGGCATTTTTTGATGCGATTGCGCCAATTATTCACGCCGACAGCATCAAAATGGACCGCGCCTGGTTTCAATCGCGCTATGACAAGGGCGAAACGGAGGAAGACCGCACCGCCTACCTCAACTGCCCGATGAGCCGGGAGGACTACGAAAACTTCATTGATGCTTTGCTTGCTGCCGACAAGACCGAATTTCACGATGGTGAAACCGACACCCCCTATTTTGATGGCTGCCTGCCAATAGAGGTGATGGCCAAACGTGGCCGTGAAACCCTGCGATTTGGGCCGATGAAGCCCGTCGGCCTAACCAATCCTCATGCGCCGCAAGACAAACCCTATGCGGTGGTACAATTGCGGCGGGAAAACGCGCTTGGCACACTTTTCAATATTGTCGGCTTTCAAACAAAGATGAAGTATGGCGCACAAGTTGATGTTTTTAAACGCATTCCCGGCCTTGAAGAGGCCGAGTTCGCGCGCCTTGGCGGAATTCATCGCAACACATTCATCAACTCTCCCAAATTGCTGGATGCGCAGATGCGGCTGAAGTCACAACCACATATTCGCTTTGCCGGGCAGATAACCGGCGTTGAAGGCTATGTCGAAAGTGCGGCGATGGGTCTGCTGGCCGGGCGCATGGCCGCTTGTGAAGTGTTGGGCCGATGCCTGCCGCCGCCGCCTGCGGAAACCGCGATGGGGGCATTGGTCAGCCACATTACCGGCGGGGCCGACGCCAAAACCTTTCAGCCGATGAACGTGAATTTCGGGCTGTTCCCGCCGGTTGCCGACATTCGTGGTGGTCGCCGTAACCGCAAAACCCGCTACAAAGCCTATACGGATCGCGCCAAATCTGCGTGGTCCGATTGGCTGGCCGATTGATGCGCCACTAGACGCCCCCTTGCCCACTTGGTAGGTTGCCAATGCGATCAGGCGCACAATCAAGGGGGCGGGATGAGCGACGGCAAAGGGTTCTTGAAAGACGCGTATCGCGTTGAAAACCAAAAACAAACGAAAGAGTTTTACGAAAGCTGGGCGAAAACCTACGATCAGGAGATCGCTGAAAACGGTTATGCGACCCCCGGCCGATGCGCCGCCGCCCTAAGCCAGTTTCTGCCCGACCCAGCCGCACCAATCCTTGATTTTGGCTGCGGCACTGGCCTGTCGGGTCTTGCTTTGCGTCAAAGTGGCTTCACCTGCATTGATGGCTGCGATCTAAGCCCGGCGATGCTGAAGGCCGCCGAAAAACGCGGGCTATACCGCGCATTGCATGAAATTTCCGCCGATGATGATCTGCCTTTTGCAAGCGGCAGTTATCGCGCGATTTCTGCGATGGGCGTGCTTGCCAGCAGCCATGCGCCTGCGATGATGATCGACACTTTGCTTGATCTTTTGCCGGCAGACGGATTGCTGGTGTTTTCGTTGAATGACCACACTCTGGAAGACGCGAGTTATGAATCGCGGATTGCCGAAAACGTCGATACCGGCACCGCACGGCTGTTGTTCAAGGAATATGGTGATCATCTGCCGGGGATCGGTCTGAACAGTTTTGTCTATATTTTACAGAGAATATGACCCTCAGAACGCGGTTCGCCCCTTCCCCCACCGGGCCTTTGCATCTGGGCCATGCCTATTCGGCACTGCTGGCCTTTGACTTGGCGCAGGCCGAAGGCGGCGATTTCCTGGTAAGGGTTGAGGATATCGACCAAAGCCGCTGCCGCCCGAAATGGGAGGCGCTGATATTTGACGATCTGGCTTGGCTGGGCCTGACTTGGCCAAATCCGGTGATGCGGCAATCAGACCGTCTGCCTCTCTATCACAGCGGATTGCATCACCTGTGGGCACGCGGATTGCTTTATGAATGCAGCTGCAACCGGCGCGACATCAAAGACGCGATCAGCGCGCCGCAAGAAGGGGTCAGCCCCGTGGCGGGGCCGGACGGGCTGATCTATCCCGGTACGTGTCGCGGAAAACCGCGCCGCTCCGACCAGCCGATGCCTTTGAACGCAGCCCTGCGCCTTGATATGGCACAGGTGGTTGCAGAGATCAGCCGAACCAAGCGTGACCTCAGTTTCAGCGAAACCGGTCAGGGGCCAGACGGGCAGCACGGCCGGATCGCGCTGGATACAAAAACGCTGGTGCAAACGGTTGGCGACGTTGTTTTGTGCCGCCGCGATATGGGCACATCTTATCACTTATCCGTGGTGCTGGACGATGCTGATCAGGCGATCAGCCATGTCACACGCGGGCAGGATTTGTTTTCTGCAACCCAGATCCATGTCGTGTTGCAGCATCTTCTGGACCTGCCGACACCGATTTATCACCATCACCCTTTGGTCAGGGATGAACACGGCAAACGTCTGGCAAAACGCGATGATGCGCGCGCCATTCAGACCTATCGCGAGGCCGGCGCAACCGCTGCCGATATTCGCGAGATGGTTGGATTATCGCATGGACTGACTTAGTTCCACTTCAATACCGTCCTTTATGCCACTGTAAAAACACGATCTTCTGTTTGTGTGACAAGCAGGTCCAGTTTGATTGACCAACAGCAGCAAGCAATCGCGGTCGCAATCAACCCGCATCTCAACCAATGCCTGGCTGTGGCCGCTGGTCAGGCCCTTTTCCCAAAATTCAGCCCTTGATCGCGACCAATAGGTGACCCTGCCGCTGGCCAAACTCCGCGCGACCGCTTCGGCATTCATCCAAGCCATCATCAAAACCTCGCCGTTTTCGACATCCTGCGCGATTGCCGGGATCAGGCCCTTGGCGTCGTATTTTAAGCTGGCGGGATCAAATTGATCTGACATTCGGCTGGTCCTTTTCAAATCCGGGATGATGCCCTATCTAGGGCCTGATGCGACACAAGGAAAGGCGTCAGCACAGATGAGTGGCGAACAAGATCTGATCAAGCTTTATTCCGGGCAGATCCTGGCGCTGGCCGCCAATATTCCGCGCATCGGGCGGCTTGAGGTGCCGGATGCCAGCGTGCGCAAACGCTCCCCCCTGTGTGGGTCGACGATCACGGTTGACCTGAAGGTCACGGATGGACGGATCAGCGATTATGCCCAGGATGTGAAGGCCTGCGCGCTCGGGCAGGCCGCCGCCTCGGTCGTGGCGACGCATGTGATCGGGCAAAATATTGCTGGGATTAAGGCCGCACGCGATCAGTTGCAGGCGATGCTAATGGCCGACGGCCCGCCGCCTGCCCCGCCTTTTGATGATTTGAAAGTTCTGCTGCCCGCGCGCGATTACAAAAATCGCCATGCTTCGATCCTGCTGTCGCTTGAGGCGACTTTGGAAGCGTTGCAAGAGGTTGAAAAAT
>CAYXXQ010000197.1:0-6728 GCA_964469075.1 uncultured Rhodobacter sp. | reverse complement strand
CCACTGGCCTATGTTCTTGTTTCGTGCTAGGGCTTGGCAAAGATAAAAACCGGCAAATGGCAGGCAGGGGGCAGGAATGCGGGTGATTGGAATCGATCCAGGCCTCAGGCGCATGGGCTGGGGCATCGTTGATACTGATGGCAACAAGGTCCGGCATGTCGGCAATGGCGTCTGCCTATCGGAAGGCGACGATCTGGCATCGCGTCTGTTAAGCCTGCATCACCAGCTCACCCAGATCTGCAAAACCCACCACCCCGATCAGGCCGCGGTTGAGCATACGTTCGTCAACACCAATGGGGCCGCTACTCTGAAACTTGGCCAGGCCCGCGCCATCGCTCTGCTGGTGCCCGCACAAGCAGGCCTCAGCGTCGCCGAATACGCCCCCAACACCGTCAAGAAAGTCGTGGTCGGGGTTGGCCACGCGCAAAAAGAACAGGTCGCGCATATGGTCCGCGCACAAATGCCGGGGATAGACATCAAGGGTGCCGACGCCGCCGACGCGCTGGCGATTGCGCTGTGTCACGCCCATCACGCCCGCTTTGCCGGACGTCTGGATGCCGCCATCGCCCGCGCCGGGGGCCGGGCATGATCGGCAAAATCACCGGACGGCTGGAATATAAGGCCGAGGATCACGCCCTGATCGACGTGCAGGGCGTTGGTTACCTCGTTTACTGCGCCCGCCCGACGCTGGCGATGATGCCGCAACCGGGTGTCGCCGTCGCGCTTTATACCGACCTTGTGGTCCGCGAAGACCTTTTGCAACTGTTCGGCTTTCCGACCCTCGCTGAAAAAGAATGGCACCGCCTTCTGACGACCGTGCAGGGTGTCGGGGCCAAGGCTGCACTGGCCATTGCAGGCACGCTTGGGGTCGATGGTGTGGCCCGCGCGATCTCGCTTGGGGACGCCGCTGCGATCAAGGCCGCCCCCGGGGTCGGCCCGAAACTGGCGCAGCGCGTGATTGTTGAACTGAAAGACAAGGCCCCGGCGATCATGGCGCTGGGTGCCGCCGGTGCAAAGATGGCCGAGGTTGACGACAGCGTCGTGATCGAACCCTCGTTCACAGCCAGGCCCGCCGAAACAGCCCCCAAATCAACCGCCCCAGAAAGCGATACCGGCCGCGCCGCCGCCCGCGCCGACGCCCTGTCAGCGCTCGTCAACCTCGGCTACGGACATGGCGAGGCCGCCGGTGCCATCGCCGAGGTCTCAGCCGAAGATCCCTCATCCGACACCCAACAGCTGATCCGCCTGTGTCTGCGCCTGCTGGCCCCGAAAGGTTAATCCAAATGGCTAAGACATGACCGAACCCGACCCAACTCTGCGCCCCCAGGAGCAGCCCGCCGATGCCGACCGGGCGTTGCGTCCGCAGACGCTGGACGAATTCGTTGGCCAGCAGGCGGCGCGGGCCAATCTGAAGATTTTCATCGAAAGCGCGCGGATGCGAGGGCAGGCGATGGATCACACCCTGTTTTACGGCCCTCCCGGCCTTGGCAAAACCACGCTGGCGCAGATCATCTCGCGCGAGCTTGGGGTGAACTTCCGCATGACCTCCGGGCCGGTGTTGGCGCGGGCAGGGGATCTGGCGGCGATCCTGACCAATCTGGATGCGCGCGATGTGTTGTTCATCGACGAAATTCATCGCCTCAACCCGGCGGTCGAAGAGGTGCTGTACCCGGCCCTTGAAGATTTTGAACTTGATCTGGTGATCGGCGAAGGCCCGGCCGCGCGCACCGTCAGGATTGATCTGCAACCCTTCACCCTGGTCGGTGCGACCACGCGGCTAGGGCTTCTGACAACCCCCTTGCGCGACCGTTTCGGCATCCCGACAAGGCTTGAGTTTTACACCGAGGATGAGCTGCTGAAGATCGTCACCCGCGCCGCTGGCCTGATGGGTGCGCATGCGGACGAGGCCGGGGCGCGGGAAATCGCCCGACGCTCACGCGGTACACCGCGTGTGGCCGGACGGCTGCTGCGCCGGGTGGTGGATTTCGCGGTCGTGGAAGGCGACGGCTCGGTTTCCCAGGCGGTGGCTGACAATGCGCTGACCCGGCTTGGGGTGGATCATCTCGGCCTTGACAGCGCTGACCGGCGTTACCTGAAACTGCTGGCCGAAAACTATGGTGGTGGTCCCGTCGGGGTCGAGACCATATCTGCCGCATTGTCCGAGGCGCGCGATGCTGTAGAAGAGGTGATCGAACCCTACCTGCTGCAACAGGGTCTGATCCAGCGCACCCCAAGGGGACGGATGCTGGCAGCCCGGGCGTGGCACCATCTTGGCCTGGCGGCCCCGACGCCACCGGGACAGACAGAACTGTTTGGAGACGATTAATGAGCGATAAACCCCTCAGCGCCGGGCGCGTCGAAGAAGTATTCACAGCCCAGGACGGCACCTACCGCTTTTCCCGCTGGGGTCGGCCAATTGCGCCGGTGGTGTTTGGCATCGACGACGACACGCTGGGATATCTGAAGGACGCGATGGCCTCGGTCCTGGCCGTGGCCGATATGCAATTCGCCGAAACCGATCCGGAGCTAGGCGCCAACCTGATGATGTTTTTCTGTCAGGACTGGGACGAATTGCAGATGGTGCCCAACCTTGACCAGCTGATCCCAGATTTTGAAATCCTGCTGGCCTCGCTCAAACGCTCGGGCGCAAACCAGTACCGCACCTTTTCCTTTGACGACACCGGTGCGATCCAGGTTTGCATCGTCTTGATGCGTTATGACGAACATATGGCCGATACGCCCGTTCAGACCCTTGGCGTCGGCCAGATGACCCAATGTATCCTCTTGTGGGGCGAGGAAGCGTTTGAAGACGAAAGCCCGATCGCCATTGTGCCGCAAAATGGCATGTGCATCGTCAAGCCGGGTTACGCCGCCCTGATCAAAGCCGCCTATGACGCGTCTTTACCGCCCTCGGCCACCGATGCCAGTCACGCGATGCGCCTGGCGGCCCGGGCCAAACTGCTGCTGGAAGACTTGGTCAATGACGCATAAATTTCAGTGCCGGGTCTATTATGAAGACACGGATATGGGTGGCATCGTCTATTATGCCAATTACCTGAAGTTCATCGAACGCGCCCGCTCCGAAGAGGTGCGGGCCCTTGATGTTGACCAGCATCACCTGAAAGACGATCTTGGCATCGTCTTTGCCGTGCGCCGGATCGAGGCCGATTACCTGAAGCCTGCGAAACTGGACGATCTGCTGGAGGTGGAAACCACATTGCTGGACCTGTCAGGCGTCCGCCTGATCTATCAACAGGACGTGAAGCGCGGTGACGACTTGCTGTTCGCCGCCAAGGTCACGGTTGTCTGTATCGGCAATTCCGGCGGACCGGCGCGGTTTCCAGCGGATATTCGCCGAAAATTCGAAGAAACATTGGCCTGAACGGGGCCGGGGCCGTTGACATATCGGATAAAAACACAACACAAAGCTAAGCTGGATCAGGCGATCGACCTGCCAGCAGGGCAGGCATGGCAAACAGAGCGGGCTGATGGAAACCGAAACACTCTCGGCAATAAATACGGTTGATTTTTCACTGCTGGCGCTGTTCTGGCGGGCGACCTTTACGGTCAAGCTGGTGATGCTGGCGCTGATCGCCTCGTCTTTCTGGTCCTGGGCGATCATCTTTCAGAAGTTCATCAATTTCCGCGTCGCACGTCGCGATGCGTCGATGTTTGACCGGGCTTTTTGGTCGGGCGAACCGCTGGATGAACTGTTTGAAAAGATCGGCGAAACCCCGCGCGGGTCGTCCGAAAAAATCTTTTGCGCGGGCATGTCGGAATGGCACCGCTCGCACCGCTCAGACGGGGCCTTGATCGCCGGCGCGCAAGCCCGGATTGACCGGTCAATGGATGTCGCCATCGCGCGCGAAAACGAGCGGTTGAACCAGGGCCTGACTTTCCTCGCTACGGTCGGCTCTACCGCGCCTTTCGTGGGTTTGTTCGGTACGGTCTGGGGCATCAAAAACGCCTTTCAGGAAATCGCAGCCCAGCAAAGCACCAACCTGGCCGTCGTCGCCCCCGGCATCGCCGAAGCGCTGGTGGCCACAGCTTTGGGCCTGCTGGCCGCGATCCCGGCGGTTATCTTTTATAACAAACTGTCCGCCGATGCCGACCGTCTGGGCGCAGGCCTTGACAGTTTCGCGGATGAGTTTTCGACCATCCTGTCGCGGCAACTGGACCTTTAAGCGATGGGTGCCGGGGCAGTCGATAGGGGCCAAAGCAGCAAGCGCCGCGGCCACCGCCAGCGGTCCAAACCAATGGCCGAGATCAACGTCACACCTTTCGTCGACGTGATGCTGGTGCTTTTGATCATCTTCATGGTCGCCGCTCCTTTGCTGACGGTCGGCGTGCCGATCGAACTGCCCAAAACCGCCGCCACGCCGCTGCCCAGCGAGGACGAAGAACCGCTGACCCTGGCAATTGCCGCCGATGGCCGCCTGGTGCTGCAAAAGACCGAGATCGACCGCAACGACCTGATCCCGCGCCTGCGCGCCATCGCCGCCGAACGCCAGAACGACAAGGTGTTTTTGCGCGCTGACGGGGCGGTGCCCTATGAAACCGTGATGCAGGTGATGGGGGCGCTGAACGCGGGCGGATTTCGCAATATCGGCCTTGTGACAGAAAGCGGCGGGCCCACGCTGGACGGGCGGGGCAATTAGGATATGTGATGGAAACCGGTGCATACATATCGGGTCTCGGCCATATAGCCATCCTTGGATGGGCCGCCCTTGGCAGCGCATTTCTGGAAAGTGAGCCGCAGGCCGATTTCAAAATTACCGATGTTTCGCTGATCAGTGCGGCGGATTTCGCGGCCCTCAACTCAGCAGCGCCCGCGCCTGAAACCGACATCGCCCGGCTGGCTGCGCCCGACAGCGACGCCAGCAAAACCGACACGCCGTCGCCTTTGGATGCGCCCCGCCTTGCGGCCCTTGCGCCGCCTGAAACCCCGCAGGATCCCGGCAAAGCCCCGGATATCAGCGCCCTGACACCGCCGCCACAAACCGCCGCCCAGATCGACGCGCCGCGTCTGGATCAGGACACCGCCACCGATCAGGTTGGCGCAACCCTGATCACCCCGACAGCGCCCGTGTCAAACCGCGACAGTGCCGGGCGGGTGCAACCCGACAAGCTGGCGATGGTCGTCCCGCCACTGGAACAAGCTGCCCCAAGGGTTGATAGCACACCGGCCCCGGCCCCTGATCCTTCCGCCGAAAAAGCGCCACAAACCGAAACCGCGACCACGCCTGATCCGACGGCCCAGATCCCGGCAGACGCGACCACCGAAAAAGCCCCTGATCAGGCCGCCAGCCAGATCGTGACCGAGGCCAATCGCACCGAAAGCGACACTGCGCCGGTCAAAAGCAGCCGCCCGCGCGGGCGTCCGGCAAACCTGGCCGACCGCGCCAATTCCGCCAGCGAAATCGAACAGGCGCTGGCCCAGGCCCAGGCCGAACAGGCCAGCCAACGCCCGGCCGCGCCGATAACCCCAACCGGCCCGCCGCTGACAGGTGGCGAAAAGGACGGGCTGCGGCTGGCGGTGCAACAATGCTGGAACGTAAATCCCAGTTCCGAGGCGGCAAGGATCACGGTCGTGATCTCGTTTGCGATGGAAAAATCCGGCCAGCCGCTTTTGAACACCATTCGCATGGTTTCCGCCAGCGATGGGGCAGACAGTGCCAAGCGCAGCGCCTATGATGCCGCTCGCAGGGCGATCATTAGATGTGGTAGGGATGGGTATAAGTTGCCGATTGAGAAATTTGATCACTGGCGTGACATAGAAATGACATTCAATCCCGAAAAGATGAGGATCAGATGAAAGTTTTGCGACAAATCCTGACCCTGTTTGCGCTATTGCTGGCCGCAACGCCCGCACTGGCGCAATCCACTTCGGGGCCTTTGCGGATCGAAATCACCGAAGGCGTGATCGAACCCTTGCCCTTCGCCACCCCGGCTTTCGTGGCCGAAAACGCCGCGGCGCGGCGTCTGGCGGACGATCTGGCGGCGGTGGTGGTGGCGGATCTTGTCGGCTCTGGCATATTTCGCGAAATCCCGTCAGCCGCACATATTTCCGGTATCGGCAATTTTGACGCGCCGGTGCAGTTTTCCGACTGGAAAGCCGTCAACGCCCAGGCGCTTGTCACGGGTGCTGTCTCGCAGCGCGGCAACGGCCAGATCGCCGTCAAGTTCCGCCTGTTTGATGTTTTTGCCGAAGCCGCCCTTGGTGAAGGCCTGCAATTCGTCGGCCCGGAAAGCGACTGGCGGCGGATGGCGCATAAGGTCGCCGACGCCGTTTACGCCCGCCTGACCGGCGAGCGCGGCTATTTTGACAGCCGGGTGGTGTTCGTCTCGGAAGCCGGGCCAAAAGACGCCCGCCGCAAGCGCCTTGCCCTGATGGATTATGACGGCGCCAATGTCCGCAACCTGACCGATGATCGCGCGCTGGTGCTGGCCCCTAGGTTCTCGCCCGACGGCAATCAGGTGCTTTACACATCCTACGAAACCGGCATGCCACGGGTGTTTGTGCTTGACCTGGCCACCATGCGCCGCCGCGCGCTGGACGATTTGCCGGGCATGACCTTCGCGCCTAGGTTCTCCCCCGATGGCCGCACGGTTTTGATGTCGCTGTCTGAGGGTGGCAATACCGATATTTACAGCGTTGATCTGGCCAGCGGCCAGCGCAGTCGGCTGACCCGCGCCCCGTCGATTGAAACCGCGCCCAGCTATGCCCC
>CAYXXQ010000196.1:4647-6743 GCA_964469075.1 uncultured Rhodobacter sp. | reverse complement strand
CTGGCGGAACATGGCGACTATATTCGGCGCGGGGAGGTTGTCTTGTCAGGCTCCTTTATCCGCGCGATTGAGGCCCCGTCTGGGGCTGAGTTTCATGCAGATTTCGGGCCGTTTGGCACCGTCACCTGCGCATTTGAGTAAGGAAAACAGATGCCCGCACCGACAAACCACTTCAAACAGGCGATCAATTCCGGCCAGTTGCAAATCGGCTTCTGGCAGAGCCTTGCCACCGCGATCACCGCAGAAATCAGCGCGTATGCCGGGTTTGACTGGCTGCTGATTGATGGCGAACATGGCGCGAATGATCTGCGCTCGATCCGCGATCAGTTGCAGGTGGTGGGGCCGTCGCCCAGCCAGGCGGTGGTGCGGATTTCCTCGGTCAATGTGGTTGAGGTCAAGCAGGTGATGGATGCCGGGGCGCAGACGATATTGGTGCCGATTGTCGACACTGCGGACGATGCTGATTTGATGGCGCGCGCGATGCGCTACCCGCCTGCGGGCATTCGCGGCAACGGCGCCGGGGTGGCGCGGGCGTCGGGTTACGGGCGCGATGCCGGATATCTGACCAGCGCCAATGATCAGGCGTGTTTGCTGGTGCAGGCAGAAACCAAGACGGCGCTGGATAATCTGGAAGCGATCTGCGCGGTTGAGGGCGTTGACGGCGTGTTTATCGGCCCTTCCGATCTGGCGACCAGCCTTGGCCATCACGGCAATCCCGGCCACGCCGATGTGCAGGTCGCGATTGAGGATGGGATCAAGCGCATCGTCGCTGCGGGCAAGGCCCCGGGCATCCTGATGGCAGATGAGGTCAAGGCCCGGCGCTATATCGAGCTTGGCGCGCTGTTTGTGGCCGTCGGCTCGGACGTGGCGATTTTGGCGGGGGGGTCGAAGAACCTTGCAGCCAAGTATCTGGGCGGAGACACCGCCAGCGATACGGGCCGGGTTTACTAGGGCCTAGTGACCGTCCTCAAGACAACTTAGCGACGGGCGGGTGAGGGTGGCGAGAAGGTCACCGACAAGGGTGCGACATGCCGCGCCGCGCCAGTCGCCTGGGAAAAACCCGTCCGGCAGGTCGGGCAGGCGCAGCACCAGTCGCCGCCAGTTGTGTACGATCAGAACCCGCAAGGCGGCGCGCTCCGGATCAGGCAAAGCGGGCTGAACGGCCAGTGCCGTTTGCATCGCACGCAGGCAGATTTCCAGATCGGCCATGCTCGCCTGAACCGTGTCGGTTGCAAGGCTCAAGCGCAGCCAGTCCGGGATCAGCGCAATCTGGCCTGAGATCGCCAGAAAATCACAAAGAAAACCGCTGGCAGGGCCGGGCGCGCCCGCTTTCAGGTAAGCGCCTTGGGCGACTATGACATAGCCTTGCGCCCGCAGATTGGCCTCGCCGGTCATCCGGTCGGCCTGGCTGCCGGGCTGGGCGATCAGCAGGTGCCAGTTAACTGGCGCGAGTTGGTTTTGGGCATAGATGCGCTTGCCCGCCACCCGGCTTTCAAGGCGGCCTTTGGCGGTCAGGTGGTAATTGCTGCTGCGCCCGGATTTGACGCTGACGATCCAGCCGTCCTTGCGCAATCGGTGTAGTGCCACGCGCATTGCTTCGGGGCGGATGCCCAGCAACTCGGTCAATCGCGTTAGCAAAGCGCCGCTTAAACTGTCGCCTTCCTGCCCGGCCAGATCGCCGAAAATCGTCACGATCACCGACCAGACGCGCAGGTCGCCCCGGTCGGCCAGACAGCCAGCAGCCCGCTGATAGGCAGGGCAGCCATAGGTGCCTTCTGCTGCCATCAAGGGGCTGTCAGGCCCAGCCCTTGCAGCAGGCCGCTGGCCTTATCCTGCCAGGTGCGGCGCAGATCGGCATTGCCGGTATGGCGCAACCCATAGGCCGCCAGGGTTGCGGCGCGAGGAGAGCTGTCAGCGCCAAAACTGGCGGCAACCCGTGGCCACCAATAGGTGACCGAGGCGTCCAGATCCGCAGTGGCGGTGCCGGTGTCTAGCAGGCGGTGCAACCCTTCTTCAGCCAGTTCGGTATGCCGCGCCTCAACCGGGGCAATGGCGCGAAAGGCTTCGGCCAGCGGCTGATAAGACAGGCGCGAAAA
>CAYXXQ010000196.1:0-4547 GCA_964469075.1 uncultured Rhodobacter sp. | reverse complement strand
CCCTGATTGATCATATCGGCAAATCCGGCGGCCCCGGCCAGTTCGCTGTCAACGAAGGTGGCCATCAGGCGCATCAGTTCGGCGCGATAGCGGGGCGGCGCGTTGCCGGGCGCGCTAAGCGTGCCACCGGCAGCCAGGTAATCCTCGATCTTCATGCTGTCAGACATTTCGTCCCCTATTGGCCTTTATTGATCGTAATCGACCGTAACGTTGTCGGTCAGCGGATAGCATTGGCAGGTCAGGACATAGCCCTGCTCGACCTCGTAATCCTCAAGCGCGTGGTTGGCGATCATGTCGACCTCGCCCTCGATCAGCTTGGCGCGGCAGGTCGAACAGACCCCGGCCTTGCAGGCAAACGGCGCATCCAGATCGTTTTCAATCGCCGCCTCAAGGATGGATTGCCCGTCCTTTGGCATCTGAAACGTCTGCGCTACCCCATCCAGCGTCACCGTCGCTTGCGTCGTGTTGGCGCCACTTGCCGCCTTGGTCGACACTGCTTTGCGCTTGGCGCGGCCCGGTTGACCACTTGCAAACAGCTCAAACTTAATCTGGTTGTCGGCCATACCCGCGTCTTTCAGCGATTGTGAGATCGACAACATCATCGGTTCCGGCCCGCAAATGAACGCGGTGTCAATTGCCGGCAGGTCGATCCAATGCTGAAACAGCAATTTGCATTTTTCCGCATCGACCAGCCCGGTGAACAGGTCAATTTCTTGGGTGTCGCTTTCCAGAATATGGATGACGCTGAGGCGGCCAAGATACTGATTTTTCAGGTCTTCCAGCTCCTCTCGGAACATGATCGTGCTGACGCCTTTGTTGGCGTAAACCAGCGTGAACTGCGATTTCGGCTCCCGCACCAGGGTGGTTTTCAGGATCGACAGCACCGGCGTGATGCCAGATCCGCCGGCAAATCCCAGATACTGTTTGGCGGCGGTGGGGTCGATCTTGGTGTGAAAATTGCCCATCGGCGGCATCGCTTGCACTTGGTCGCCGGGCTTTAACGCCTCATTGGCCCAGGTCGAAAACGCGCCGCCATCGACGCGCTTGATGCCGACCTTCAACGCGCCCTCGTCCTTGCCGGTGCAGATCGAATAGGAGCGGCGCAATTCCTCACCTTCAAAATCATGGCGGAAGGTCAGATACTGGCCCTGGATAAAGTCAAACGCCGCCTGATCGTCCGGCGCAGGCGCTAAGGTGACGACAACGGCGTCGCGGATGGTTTTGGTGACGTCAGTGACGGTCAGATTGTGAAACCGGGCCATAGGTTACCTCGTCAGATACATTTGAAATAGTCAAAGGGTTCAAGGCAGCTGTTGCATTTCCAAAGCGCCTTGCAAGGGGTGGAGCCGAACTGACTGGTCAAGGCCAGATCAGTGCCGCCGCAATTGGGGCAACGCGCGGGCGCGCCTTTGGACTGCGGCGGGGCGATGCCATATCTTTCCAGCTTCGCACGGCCGTTTTCAGTCAGCCAGTCGGTGGTCCAGGCGGGTGAAAGTTGCCTTTCAAGCCTCAGATTTTCCACACCTTTTTCGTGCAGCGCGACCTCAATATCGGCGTTGATGACATTGGTGGCCGGGCAGCCGGAATAGGTTGGCGTGACTGTGATCACAAATTCAGAACCCTCAAGCCGCACGTCCCGGATAATCCCCAGATCCACCAGCGAGATCACCGGGATTTCAGGATCCGGCACCGCGTCAAGCCATTCCCAGACCTGATCGACCGAAGGCAGGGTTTTTGTGATCACCATTCCGCCCCGGGATACGCACGCTGCAAAAACTGCATGTCGGCGAGGACAAAACCCAGATGCTCCGTATGCTGGCCGGTTTTGCCGCCTTTGTGAACATAGCCGTCGCCGGGAATTTTCAGCGTCGCCGCTTTCAGATAGCGGCCAACCAGTTCATCCCACTCACCGCGCAACGAGGCCGGATCAGGCGCAATGCCCGCCTTGACCATTGCCGCATCGACTGGATCACTGACAAACATCTCACCGATATAATCCCAATGATACTCCAGCGCCGCTTGCATCCGCTGATGGCTTTCGTCCGTCCCATCGCCAAGGCCAACCACCGTATCGCCCGAGCGTTCCAGGTGATACGCGACTTCCTTGCTGGCCTTTTCAGCAATATCAGCGACACGCTTGTCGCTGGATTTCAGCAAGCGCCCCAGATTGATCATCTGCCAGGCGTCAAACAGAAACTGGCGCATCATCGTCTGGCCGAAATCACCATTGGGGCGTTCCACCAGCAAAAGATTGCGAAAATCCCAAGCATCACGCAGATAAGCCAGATCGTCGGCTGTGCGGTTCTTGCCTTCAACCTCACCCGCCAGGCCCAGCCACAATTGCGTCTGGCCGATCAGATCAAGGGCGGTGTTTGCCAGCGCGATATCCTCTTCCAGGACCGGCGCGTGGCCGCACCATTCCGACACCCGATGGCCCAAAACCAGCGTGTTGTCGCCAAGCCGCAGCAGGTATTCAAACAAGGCCTGATCCTGCGCCATCACATCGACCCCACTTCGTCAGGGATGTCAAAAAACGTCGGATGACGATAGACTTTTGAGGCCGATGGCTCATAAAGGGCCGCCTTGTCGGTCGGGTCACTGGCGGCGATCCGAACCGCTTCGACCACCCAGATCGACACGCCTTCATTGCGTCGCGTGTAAACATCGCGGGCGTTCTTGATCGCCATGTCGGCGTCGGGCGCATGCAGGCTGCCGACATGTCGGTGGCTCATGCCATGCTGCCCGCGGATGAAAACTTCCCAAAGGGGCCATTCGTTTGACATCTGATCTCTCCTCTACTCAGCAGCCATCTGCCGGGCGGCTTTTTTGCGGCCATGCGCCAGCAATCCGTCGCGCACCCAGGCACCATCGTCCCAGGCGGTTTGACGCGCGGCCAGGCGTTCCTTGTTGCAAGGACCATTGCCCTTGATCACGGCAAAAAACTCGGACCAGTCGGGCTCGGAAAAGTCGTAATGCCCGCGCTTTTCATTCCATTTCAGGTCTTTGTCGGGGCATTCCAGCCCCAGGTATTCGATCTGCGGAATGGTCTGATCGACATATTTCTGACGCAGCTCGTCATTGGTGCCGATCTTGATTTTCCAGGCCATCGACTGTTCGGAATGCACCGAGTCCTTGTCGGAAGGCCCAAACATCATCAGGCAGGGATACCACATCCGGTTCAGCGCATCCTGGGCCATCGCCTTTTGCGCCGGCGTGCCAAAAGCCATCTTCATCATGATCGCATAGCCCTGGCGGGCGTGGAAACTTTCTTCCTTGCAAATCCGCACCATCGCCCGGCTGTAAGGCCCGTAAGAGGTCCGCTGCAACGCCACCTGATTGACAATCGCCGCGCCGTCAACCAGCCAGCCAACCGCGCCGATATCGGCCCAGGTCAGGGTGGGATAATTGAAGATCGACGAATACTTCATCTTGCCGTCATGCAGCAGACGGATCAACTCATCCCGGCTTTCGCCAAGGGTCTCGGCGGCGGAATAAAGGTACAGCCCATGCCCGGCCTCGTCCTGCACTTTGGCCAGCAAAATCGCCTTGCGTTCCAGGGTCGGCGCGCGGGTGATCCAGTTGCCTTCGGGCAATTGGCCAACGACCTCGCTATGTGCGTGCTGGCCGATCTGGCGGATCAGGGTGGCGCGGTAATCGTCAGGCATCCAGTCTTTCGGCTCAATCTTTTCACCGGCATCAATCCGCGCCTGAAAAGCGCGTTCCTGATCGGTCATCTCTTCGGGCGATTTCACCCCGGTTGAGCTGGTCTTGACCATCTGTGCGTACATTCTGTTTCTCCTGTTGCGGCGTGGAGTTGCTGTCCTGGACTCGTCAATAATTAGCCGACCGCACGGTCAGGGATATGTCGCAATGCGATTCGCCGCAAGTAAAATGTTACGACTAATCCCAAAAACGCAAAAACCAGTAACTTATAACGCCAAACCAATCTTTCTTTCCAAAATATCCTCGCCGAAGGCAGCAACTCAGGCCAAACAAACCGCCCTCAGCCGCCCTGCATCAAGGGCATCAGCACCACCTCACTGTCAGGGGTGACCGGTGTGAACCAACTGTCTTTATAGATGCGCCCGTCAATGGCCAGCGACACCCCGGCCTCGATTTGTGGGATCAGGCCGGGGTAATCTTTCGCCAGCGCATCAAGCACGCTTTTGAAGGTGTCGGCCTGAACTTCGACCACAGCTTGCCCATCGGTGAAGCTGCGCAAGGATCCCCAGACCGTCACCTTGACCATGTGCTTAGCCCTTGTTTTTGATCGCTTTCAAAACCTTGGGCGGCGACATCGGCAGTTCCTGCATCCTGACCCCGATCGCATGCGACATCGCGTTGGAAATCGCCGCCAGCGGTGGCACGATGCCGGTTTCGCCGACCCCGCGCACGCCATAAGGATGGCCGGGATTGGGAATTTCCAAAATCACCGTGTCGATTTTCGGCAGGTCCGAGGCGACGGGGATCCGGTAATCCAGGAAGCCTGCATTTTGCAGCCGCCCGTCTTCGCCGTAGATATATTCCTCGTTCAAGGCCCAGCCGAT
>CAYXXQ010000195.1:0-6787 GCA_964469075.1 uncultured Rhodobacter sp. | reverse complement strand
CAACATGCCAGGATTTGCCGCCGCCCTGACCGGTGCCACCTATATGGTGCTGGGCACGCTCGCCGTGCTGCTGGCCACCAACCTGTTTGACGGCAGCCACCGCGCCATCAGCCTGACAATGGCCCTCTGTGCCGGATTGGTAGCCACGGTCTGGGCCATCGGCAGATTTTCGCGAAATGCCGATGCGCCCAAAAAATGACCCTTTCGCGGGCTTGCCCAAAGGCCCAAAATATCCGATGTTCGCCGACATGACTGGACCCAGATATACCCCGCTTGTCGCCTCCTTGCCTGCCACTGTGCCCTTCGTTGGTCCGGAAACCCAGGAGCGCGCCCAAGAGGCAGAATTCGCGGCCCGCCTCGGTGCCAACGAAAACGTTTTCGGCCCGTCCCCCAAAGCGATCCTGGCCATGAAACGGGCCACCTCCGAGGTTTGGAAATACGGCGATCCTGAAAACTTCATGCTGAAACACGCGCTGGCCGCCTATCACGATATTGCCGCCGAAAACATAGTCGTCGGCGAAGGCATTGACGGTTTGCTTGGCTATCTCGTGCGGATGTTGGTTGAGCCGGGCGATAAGGTCGTCTCCTCCCTTGGCGCCTATCCGACGTTCAATTTCCATGTCGCAGGGTATGGCGGTGAATTGGTCACCGTACCTTACAGGGGCGATTATGAAGACCCGGTGGCCCTGATCGAAAAAGCGATCGAGGTGGATGCCAAACTGATCTACCTCGCCAATCCCGACAACCCGATGGGCACCTGCCACCCCGCCAGCGTGATCCAGGCCGTTATTAATGCCGTGCCGGATGGTTGCCTGTTGGTGCTGGACGAGGCCTATGTCGAATTTGCCCCCGAAGGCACCGCCCCTGATTTTGATACCGCCAACCCAAACGTGGTCCGCTTTCGCACCTTTTCCAAAGCCTTTGGCATGGCAGGGGCAAGGGTTGGCTATGGCATCGGTGAGGCCGGGCTGATCGACAGTTTCAACAAGATCCGCAACCATTTCGGCGTCAACCTGATCTCGCAAGCAGGCGCGTTGGAGGCCCTGGCCGATCACGCTTATTTGCAGCAAACCCTGGAAAACGTCGCCGCCGCCCGCGAAGAAATTGCCCGCATCGCAGATGAAAACGTCCTGTCGGTTGTGCCATCGGCCACGAATTTTGTCGCCCTTGATTGCGGCCAGGATGGCGATTTCGCCAAGCGTGTGCTTGACGGTTTGATCCGCCGCGGAATTTTCGTGCGCATGCCTTTCATCGCGCCACAAAACCGCTGCATCCGCCTGTCCGCAGGTCGTCCCGATGATTTGGAACTTGTGGCGCAAGCCCTGCCAGAAGCGTTGGCCGAGGCGCGCGCCGAAAGCGATTAACGCCTTCGGCGAGAGTATTTGGCGCAATAAAGAAGCCAGACACCGCGTTTCTTTATTGCGTAAATACTCATTGACCCCGCCCCAGCCAGGCGAATCCCGTTGACACCCAAAGCGAGCGGCCTATAACGCGCTGATCCGGTCGCAAGGCCGGGTGTTTCATTGGTGTTGGCGGCCCCCGCAAGGGGAGGCCTGTCGTCCCGGACTTGATCCGGGAAAAGGACAACGCCCTTCACAATCGCCCCAACGGGCCAAAGAAGGAGATCAGCCGTGACCAAACGCACGTCTGCCAAATACAAACTCGACCGCCGGATGGGCGAAAACATCTGGGGCCGTCCGAAATCCCCCGTCAATCGTCGTGAATATGGCCCGGGCCAGCACGGTCAGCGCCGCAAGGGCAAATTATCGGATTTCGGCATCCAGCTGCGCGCCAAGCAAAAGCTGAAAGGCTATTACGGCGATCTGACCGAGAAACAATTCCGCCGCATCTATGGCGAAGCTGAGCGTGTCAAAGGCGATACCGGTGAAAACCTGATAGGCCTGTTGGAACGCCGCCTTGACGCTGTGATCTATCGCGCGAAATTCGTGCCGACCGTGTTTGCAGCCCGTCAGTTCGTCAACCACGGCCATATCACCGTCAACGGCAAGAAGGTGAATATCCCATCTTACCGCGTCAAAGAAGGCGACGTGATTGCCGTGCGCGAGAAATCCAAGCAGATCGCCCTGGTGCTTGAGGCCGCAACCTCAGCCGAGCGCGATACCCCGGAATATCTGAACGTCGATCATTCCAAAGCGTCGGCCGAGTTTATCCGCACACCAGGCCTTTCTGATGTACCTTACCCGGTGATGATGGAACCAAACCTGGTTGTGGAATATTACGCCAAAAACTAATCCCACCCGGATTGCAGAATTTGGAAAAAGGCCGCGCCCCAAAGAGCGGCCTTTTTTGCATCCTCAGATCCGGGCCAGCCGGATCATCCGCTGATCGACCACAAAATCAGTTATGGCTGCCCCAATCCACATGCACAGCAGCGCCAGCCAGGCGGTTTCGGCCATAATGGAGGTGCCGGTGACGCCATTGCCAATCGCACAGCCCCCCGCCAGCATGCCGCCAAACCCCATCATCGCCGCCCCGGTCATGCCGCGCCGCATTGGCGCTGCGCCGTCAAAGCCCTGAAATTGAAACTCCCGTGCCAGCATTGAGGCGGCAAATGCCCCCAAAAACACTCCGGGTACCAGGCCGATCTCAAACCGCAGCACCGGATTGCTGCTGAGAAAATACATCAGGGTCGAGGCCGACGGCCCGGTAAACGTCGCGCTTTGCACCGTTACCGGGTCAAAGCTGACCCGCGACAGATAAGATGTCATGATCCAGCCCAGCGCGATTGCGAACCCAACGCCCGAAGCCATGAACAACCGCCCCAAACCGATCTGATTGCGCCGCGCCAGCACCAGCGCCATCCCTGCGGCCAATAGACCAGTCGCCAGCCCGGTCATCTGCGGCAGGTTCAGCACATGTAGCAGATAGGCGTTGCGCCCGCCCGGCGTCACCCAAAGGCCCGCAAGCCAATTGCGCAACGGTGCCAGCCAACCCGCCAGCGCCATCTGCGCAAACACCGCAAACACAAGCCCGTTCACGACCGACCGCAGGTTGCCCGTCGCCGCCAAAACCAGCATGCGCCCCGAACAGCCCCGCGCCAGGATCATGCCGACGCCAAAGATCAACCCGCCAAGGATCGCCCCGGAATAGGATCCGGTAACAGACATGATCCGCGAATTTGCAGTGGAAATGATGCCGGTCAGTTCTGCGGATTGGGTCCAGATCAGCGCGGTTGAAAAGGTCAAAAGCCAGACCGACATCCGCGGCCCCAGTTGCAACCGCGCAAACTCCACCGCCGACGCGCGCAAGCAAAACCGTGACCGCTGGGCTGCCACCCCGAACACCGCCCCGACGATCAGGCCGACAAGGCCTGCCGCCAGTTCCTCGCCCAGGGTTTCAACAAGCCAAAGCATGCGCGTCTCCGATATTTATGCGTTTATTGGAATATGTTTAAGCATGCGCCTTGATCTATATCAGATCGCAAGCGATTAGCGGATTTGCCGCAAATGAATTTGCCTTCAGCCAAGACCGGCACGGTCGTTCAAGCCAGCCCCGCCAATTATGATATGGCGCGGCTGTCAGGAAAGGGATAAGGCCGTTCTATGGCCTTGTTTAAAAAACCCGTTCTGACACTTGATCAAGCACAATCCCTGCCGCTGTGGCGCCGCCCGATCACGCTTTTATTCGTGATGGCCGCTGCCATGCCTCTGGCCTTTGCCGTCTGGTCCGCCCTTTTGAACAATTTCGTGGTCGAGGTCGCCAGTTTTGACGGCGTCAAGATCGGCTGGCTGCAATCGGTGCGCGAAATCCCGGGGTTTCTGGCCATCGGTGTCATCGCCATCATCATCTTCATCCGCGAACAGGTACTGGGTTTGGTCGCATTGATCGCCCTTGGACTGGCCACCGCCGTTACCTCGTATTTTCCGACATTTGAGGGGCTTTTGATCACCACCATGATCAGCTCCATCGGCTATCACTATTATGAAACCGTCAATCAATCCCTGCAATTACAATGGATTGACCGCGCAAAAGCGCCGCAGGTGCTGGGCTGGATGATCGCCGCTGGCTCTGCCGCGTCGCTGGTGGCTTATGGGCTGATCGTGGTCGGCTGGAAGTTTTTTGGCCTCACCTATCAGGCTGCCTATCTGATCGGCGGCGGCGCTACCGTGGTGCTGGCTCTGTTCTGCTTTCTGGCCTATCCGAATTTTGAGGCCCCGGTCGTGCAGCGCAAGCAGATGATCCTGCGGCGGCGCTATTGGCTATATTACGCGATGCAGTTCATGGCCGGTGCGCGGCGGCAGATTTTCATCGTTTTCGCCGCATTCATGATGGTCGAACGCTTCGGGTTTGAAGTTCACACCCTCACCGCGTTGTTTTTAGTCAACTATGTCGCCAATATCATCTTCGCACCTTTGATGGGCCGGGTCGTGATGCTGTTTGGAGAACGCAACGCGCTGGTGTTTGAATATGCCGGTCTGATCGTCGTGTTCCTGGCCTATGGCGGCATTTACATGTTCGGCTGGGGCGCAACCCTGGCGGCCGTGCTTTATGTCGTCGATCACTTGTTTTTCGCGCTGGCTTTCGCGCAGAAAACCTATTTCCAGAAAATCGCCGACCCCGGCGATATCGCCCCGACCGCAGCCGTGGCCTTTACCATCAACCATATCGCGGCGGTGTTTTTGCCCGCCTTGCTGGGCTATCTTTGGATCACCTCACCGGGCATGGTCTTTGCCCTGGCCGCCGGTATGGCGCTGACCTCGCTGCTGCTGGCGCTCATGATCCCGCGCCACCCGTTTGAGGGCAACGAAACCATCTTTTCAAACGGCACCCCCAAGGTGCTGGCGGAATAGCCGATGTCACAGATCACAGGCCGTTTCCTGACCGGCACCACGATGAGCCACGTCACCCGCATGACGATCACCGGCTCACTTGGCATCACCTTCATGTTTGCGGTCGACGCCGCCAACCTTTTCTGGGTGTCGCTGCTGGGGGTGGAGCGGCTGGTGGCGGCCCTTGGGTTTGCCTGGACGATCCAGTTCTTTTCGGTGTCGTTTGGCATGGGCATGATGGTCGCCGTCACCGCCACTGTGTCCAAGCTGATCGGCCGGCGTAATCTGGCGGATGCAAGGCGGCAAACCACGGTTTGCGCGATTTCAGGCTTTGTCATGCAATTGCTGGTCGCCGCGGTGATCCTGATTTTCCGGCATGAGTTTCTGGCAATGGCCGGCGCGAAAGGCGAGACCGCCGCCGCCGCCGCGCGCTATCTGCTGATCTCGGTCCCGGCCTTGCCGATCATGGCGCTGGGCATGGTCGGCTCAGCCGTGTTGCGGGCCGAGGGCGACGCCTACCGGGCGATGATGGTGACGTTTTCATCCGGGGTCGTGTCGATGCTGATTGATCCCTTGCTGATCTTTGGTCTTGGCCTTGGCCTTGACGGCGCAGCCCTGGCGGTTGTCGCGGCGCGCACACTGTCGGCGGCCCTATCGCTGTATTATGTGCTCTATGTGCATGATTTCGCCGCCCGCATCAGCCTTGCGGATTTCCGCCGGATGTTCCCGCCTTTCGCGTTGATTGCGCTGCCGGTGATCCTGACGCAGCTGTCCACGCCCTTTGGCAACTACTTGCTAACCTCGGTTGTGGCCGGGTTTGGCGACAGTGCCGTCGCCGGTTGGGCGGTCGTGGCGCGCCTGACCGTGCTGGCCTTTGGCGGGCTGTTCGCGCTGTCTGGGGCCATCGGCGGCATCTTCGGGCAGAACTACGGCGCGGGCGAATATGTCCGCGTTAAGCGCATCTATCGCGACGCGATGCTGTTTTGCCTGATCTACACCCTGATCGCCTGGGCGGTGCTGGCGCTGGCGGCCGATATCATCTTGACGGCTTTCGGGCTGTCCGGCGATGCCAGCGAGGTGATCATTGCCTTCACCACCATCGCCGCTGGCGGCTATCTGTTCACTGGCGCGCTATACGTCGCCAACGCCGCCTTCAACAGCCTTGGCCGCGCTTATTATTCCACCGTTTTCAACTGGTTACGGGACGGTATCTTTCTGTGGCCGCTGGCCGCCGGGATCAGCGTCAGCTTTGGTGCCGCCGGTGCGATATACGGCCACGCGCTGTCAGGCGTGCTGGGCGGGGGCATCGCCGCCACCGCAGGATGGCTGTTCGTCTCGCGGCTTGAAGCCCGCAACCGCCCGCCTGCAACCCCGCCAACAACCCCGGTCACGACCGCGTAACCACGCACCGCCGGGCCTTGCCGTGCAAGGGGTCGCGGCCTTATATTGGCCCCAGGTGTGAAAAACCAAAGGGGGCCGCCATGAACCTGTTTACCAGAAAGAAGCTTGAAATGCCCGACGCCGGAAGCGCCATCAAAGGCCGCAACACGCCGATTGCCACTGCAGAAACGCATTTCGTCAACGGCCGCCCTTTGCGCAGCGCGGCCCCTCTGGGCAGCCAGACCGTGTTGTTTGGCATGGGCTGTTTTTGGGGCGCCGAACGCCTCTTCTGGCAGCTTGATGGCGTGTGGATCACCTCCGTTGGCTATGCAGGCGGCTACACCCAAAACCCGACTTATGAGGAAACCTGCACCGGCCAGACCGGCCATACCGAGGTGGTCGAGGTGGTCTATGACCCCGCCAAGATCAGCTTTGAGGCCTTGCTGCAATGCTTTTGGGAAAACCACGACCCGACCCAGGGCATGCGCCAGGGCAACGATATGGGCACGCAGTATCGCTCGGCCATTTATACCGACACTGACGATCAGGCGGCGGCGGCGCGGGCCTCTAAAGCCCGCTATAGTGACCGGCTTGCAGCCGCTGGCCTGGGACCGATC
>CAYXXQ010000194.1:0-6852 GCA_964469075.1 uncultured Rhodobacter sp. | reverse complement strand
AACCGCTTGAGGCCCGAGCTTGAGCCGCCAGATTCAACAACAGGCGTTGGAAAATCAGAGTTTTCGCCAAAGGCTTCCGCGACGATGGATGCGTAGGGTAGAACGGTGGACGAACCAGCGACTTGTATCTGATCACGTGCCGCAGCAGTTGTTGCGGCCATTGCGGACAGGGCCAGTGCGGAAGTTGCGAGTTTTACGAAAGACATGCGTGTCTCCTGTTTGTAAATTAAGAAGTGATCCCCCCATGGGAATCTCCCGCTCCGTCTACAGACGCTACGTAACAGCCTTGTGACATTTGCATTACATGTTTATGACAATCAGCAAAATGACTGATTATCGCTCAAAGGCTTTCTCGAATAGGTAGAATAACGGTAAATGTCGTGCCTTTACCAAGTTCGCTTTCAACACGGAGGCGGCCGCGGTGACGGTTAATGATGTGCTTGACGATCGCTAGCCCAAGGCCGGTACCACCAAGTTCCTTGCTGCGGTGGTCATCAGCGCGGTAGAATCGCTCGGTCAGGCGCGGCAAGTGGATGGGATCAATGCCCGCACCATAGTCGATGATCTGGATACGCACGCCCGGCGCACGCAGAACCGGTTCGCGGAGACTCTCGGTCACCCGAACCGTCACCCTTCCCCCCGACCCGCCATATTTGATCGCATTCATAATAATGTTGGTGAAAACTTGTTTGAGCTGATCCCCGTCCGCAATCATCGAGACAGGGCTTTCGGGGTATTCGGTCTCGAAACTGATCTCCACCTCGCTGGCCAAGTGCTGCAAGGTGTGCAGCGTCGAATTCAGAATGTCATTTAACACAACACTTTGTGTGGGCCGTACCCGCTCGTCTCCCTCAACCCTGTTGAGAGACATCAGATCACCCACAAGGCGGTTCATGCGCTCTGCCTCGTTCTGCATAATATCAAGGAACCGCGCACCCACCGCTGGATCATTGCGCGCAGGACCACGCAGAGTCTCGATAAATCCCATGAGCGCCGTCAACGGCGTGCGCAATTCATGGCTGACATTGGCCACAAAATCGCGGCGCATCTGGCTGGCTTGTTCTTTGTCTGTCATATCCTCGAAGGAAACCAGCACGACGCCTGCCGCGCCTTGGCCCAACCCTTGCACCGTGCGACAACTCACACGAAAGGTTGTGTCCTGTGCTCCATCATGGCTGAGGTACTGCGTCGCGCGCGCCATACTGTCCGTCAACGTTGTCTCGATCGCCTCAAGTAGCGCCGGCTGGCGCAACATCGTCACATAGTTTTGCCCCTTCGCCTGCTGTCCGATGAGTGTCAGCGCATCAGTATTGGCAGCGATAATGCGCTCGGAGGCGTCAATGGCAAGACTGGGAAGCGGAATCGCAGCCAGAAGAGCATTAAGAATCTCATCATTCATCTTGGACCTCGCCAATGCAGGTGCTGCCTGAATGGCATTCCCAAACATATCCCTTAGGGCATCCACAACGCTCAGTCCAACCCAGACATAAACAAGCTCGGGATGTGCGATTTGATTTATGTTCCAGAGCACCCACCAATGAAAGCAAAGTCCCCATAGCATTGTCACAGTATCTTTGCGCAATTGTCATGGAGCTGAAACGTAACCGTCGCAAGTCTGTGATGTTCACCGCGTAATCGTCCCTCAAACATGGGGGCGATATGCTTAGAATCGATACACTGACGAAACGCTTCGGAGATAAAACAGCCGTGGATGCGGCCAACATCACCGTAGACGCACCCTCTATGATCGGCATTATCGGGCGATCGGGTGCCGGAAAATCCACTCTTTTGCGGATGCTTAATCGTCTCAGTGATGCGTCATCCGGTACGATTACTTTTCAGGGTGAGGACATCACCTCATTGCGCGGTGCTGCGCGACGCAACTGGCAGTCACGCTGTGCGATGATCTTTCAACAGTTCAACCTCGTACCACGCATGGACGTTGTATCGAACGTACTGCACGGCACGCTGAACAAACGCTCGACGCTTGCGACGCTGTTCAACCTCTATCCACAGGCTGACATTCATAAGGCCATCGAAATCCTTGACCGCCTGGGCATCGCTGAACAGGCGCCAAAGCGCGCCGAGGCCTTGTCAGGCGGGCAGCAACAGCGCGTGGCGATTGCACGGGCATTGATGCAAGACCCCAAGATCATTCTCGCAGACGAGCCGATTGCCTCTCTTGATCCGATGAATGCGCAAGTGGTGATGCAATCGCTGCGCACCATTCACGAAGAGGACGGGCGAATGGTCATCGCCAACTTGCACACGCTGGATACGGCGCGGCGCTATTGCGACCGTGTGATCGGTATGCGCGATGGCCGGATCGTATTTGACGGCACGCCCGAGCAACTGACCACTGGTGTTGCCCGCGACATCTACGGCGCAGGCGCGGATTTTTCCGAAGCCGCCACCTCTACCGAAATCGAAACACTGGACAGACCAGAGGTCCGCGCCGCGGAAGCCTACGTCTGAGCCAGTTTCTACCCTCACCAACCGGCCCTCAACGCCATTCGGCACTTGGGCAATAAACCATGGAGAAGACGATGAAAAAGACACTTGTACTGGCACTTGCCGCCACAACAGCCCTCACCACAGGCGCGTTTGCCCAGGAGATCACCGAATTCCGCATCGGCATCCTTGGCGGTGAAAACGCCCAAGACCGCATGAACAGCTATCAGTGCCTCGCCGACTACACCACAGAGGCGCTCGGCGTTGAGACAAAACTCTTTGCGCCCGCCGACTACAACGGCGTGATCCAGGGCCTGCTGGGCGGCAACATCGACATGGCATGGCTCGGTGCCTCCTCTTATGCCGCCACATTCCTGCAGGACCCCGATGCCGTAGAGCCTGTGCTGATCAAAGTGAACGTAGATGGCTCCGTCGGCTACCACTCCATCGGCTTTGCCCGCAAGGACAGCGGCGTGACATCACTGGATGACATGGAAGGGAAGGTATTCGGCTTTGGCGATCCGAACTCCACATCAGGCTACCTCATCCCCTCCATCGAGATCCCTCAGTACAAAGACGGCGTGACCATGGAGAGCGGCGAGTACTTTGGCGAAGTGAAATTCACGGGCGGTCACGAGCAGACCATCGTTGCCGTAAACAACGGTGACATCGACGGCGGCGTAACATGGGCCGACGGTCAGGGCAACTGGGAAGACGGCTACAACTCGGGCGCATTGCGCAAGGCGGTTGATGCGGGCCTCGTTGACATGAACGACATGGTCCAGATCTGGAAATCCAAAGTCATCCCCGAAGGCCCAGTTGTTCTGCGCAAAGCCCTGCCAGCGGACGTGCGGACAAAGATGACTGCACTGGTTGACGGTCTCTTTGAAGCAGATCCTGACTGCGCTTACGGTGTGGCTTCGGGTGATACCCTCGGTTTCCAGCCCGTCACCCATGACACCTACATTTCAATCGTCGAAGCGCGCAAAGCCAAAATCGGCGGATAATCCATTTTCATGACGCATCCGGTAGCCCCTCGGGGCTGCCGGACTTTCTTTGTCCGGGGGCAACATGGTAGATATCTCACTCAGCGGCGCGCCGCAGTCGGTGCACACAATTCAGTCCAGCTATATGGCCCAAGTGCAGCGGCGCAGGCTCTATAGTGGCCTCACGCTTTTGATATTTGTGATCCTCATGGTCTCGGGGTTCAACATCGCCGACGACCGAAACGCAGGTGGCTTTTGGAACGGCTTGCATCAGGTTGGTGACTACCCCGCAGGTGTTCTGTCAGAGGCGTGGCAAAAACGTACCGATCTCCCTGCCCTGATTGTGAAGTACTTTCCCGCGTTGGTCGAGACCGTGAACATCGCCGCCGTCTCCACGCTGATTGGTGCCATTGGCGGGTTGTTCCTGTCGCTGCTCGGCACAAGAGGCTTGGCTAAATGGCCCCGCCTGATCCCACTGTTTCGCCGTATCTCTGACATCATGCGCGCCGTGCCCGAAATCGTGATTGCGCTGGTGCTGATCTTTGTGCTGGGCGGCGGGCCTGTCCCCGCGATGATCGCGATTGCCATCCACACGGCTGGAGCATTGGCCAAGATGTTTTCCGAAGTCTCCGAGAATACTGATCTAAAGGCTGTCGAAGGCTTGTCCTCCACGGGTGCCACATGGCTCCAGCGGATGCTGCTCGGCGTGCTGCCACAGGTCGCTCCAAATTACGTCAGCTACACACTCCTGCGCTTTGAGATCAACATCCGGGCCTCCGCCATTCTGGGTTTTGTAGGCGCAGGTGGTCTTGGCTACGAGTTGCGCAATGCCATGGCATGGGGGCCGGGCCGTTTTGACGAGGCGGCAGCGATCTTCATCCTGCTGTTCGGCACGATTGTCTTTTTTGATCAGGTTTCAAGCCGTTACCGCAACAAGCTGACCGATGGTCAAACACATTAAGCTTAGAAGGACCAAGCCCATGACCGCTATTGATCTGGACACCACCAAGCTTACAGCCGACAGGCTGTTTCAGCGCAAGCGGCTCATGGGCTTTGCCATTCCTGCCGTGATCCTTGCCTATCTCACCTATATTTTCTTCGCCTTCGACCTGCCAGGTCTGGCCGGACGCGCCAATATGGACAACGCCGTCACGCTGGTCTCGGACAGTTGGTCCCACAAGGTACATGTGACCCGTGACAACCGCTCGGGCGAGATCAGCTATGCTGTTGAGGGGGAACGCAAGGGCCGCTACCCCGAAGGTGCGCGGCCTGATTGGGTTACCGGCGACGAGGCCATCACCATTGATCTGGGCGGCGATCACATCGTTCGCTACCTGCCCGACAACCGGACCGAGATTGAAATTCCAAACTTTCCGCTGATCGAGGTGCAGGCAGAGGGTCGGGCCCTGACCACGAATCTGCCGGATGATTTGCCTGACTGGATTTCAGCCTCAAGTCGCCGCATCGGCATCACCACGCCCGAAGGACGCATTACCCTGACAGGCGCGCGCACCGAAGTGTTCAACTATTTCCCCGGTTGGGAGCTGTTCTGGTTCACCCTCGACAGCCCTTACCACGGTCAAAGCCTCTCAACGATCCTGTTCGGAGAGCGTGTGGACCCTGCGCGCCCGAATGTCTCGGGTGCGATATTTGACTGGTGGAACAACGCCATGTGGCGGCACAAGGACGTGGCTTGGGCCATCGGTGAGACGATCCTGATGGCGTTTCTGGGCACTATGGGCGCTGCGATCATAGCACTTCCGCTGGGCTTTCTCGCGGCTAAGCGTTTCTCGCCGATTATGATCCTGCGTGCCGCCACCCGCCGCCTGTTCGACTTTGTGCGCGGTGTGGATGCCCTGATCTGGACAGTAGTTCTGGCTCGCGCGTTCGGCCCAGGCCCTTTGACAGGCGCACTGGCAATCCTGATCACGGATACCGGCACTTTCGGCAAAATCTTTTCTGAGGCTTTGGAGAATGTCGATCAAAAGCAGATCGAAGGGGTCTCCTCCACAGGGGCCAAGCCGTTACAACGCTACCGTTTTGGCGTGATCCCGCAGCTGGTGCCCGTGCTGCTGGCGCAAATCCTCTATTTTCTGGAATCAAACACGCGCTCCGCCACAATTATTGGTGCCATTACGGGTGGCGGTATCGGGCTGATGCTGACCCAAGCGATCCAGACGCAAAAAGATTGGGAAGAGGTCGCCTATTACATCGTGCTGATCATCGCCATGGTGATGTTCATGGACTGGCTCTCGGGCTGGCTGCGCGGCAAACTGATCGGGCGCAAAGACTGATGGCACGCATCCTGATTACAGGCAGCAATCGCGGCATCGGGGCAGCGCTTGCCGCCGAGGCCGAAAGCCGCGGACATGTTATTCTGCGCGCAACCCGCGCAAGCCAAGGCGGGGACGTCATCTTTGACATCAGCGACCCTGGCCAAGTCGAGAACGCGATGGCAGCGGTAAACCAGCCCATTGATATAGTCATCAACAACGCGGGAATCATCGGCCCCGACAGCCCGACCACGGATATGGATTGGACCGCCATGGCCCATACCTTTGCCGTTAATGTCGCAGGGGCCCTTGCCGTGAGCACAGCATGTCTCGATAATTTGCGGCGCAGCGACAGCCCCCGCATCCTGACCATCTCCAGCCAGATGGCCTATATGGGCTATGCCAAATCTGATCGCATCTCCTACCGCGCGTCCAAGGCGGCGGTGAACAAGGTCATGCAAGGATTGGCCACAGATCTCTACCCCGATGGTATCTCTGTCGTGCTTGTCGATCCTGGTTGGGTCCAGACGGATATGGGCGGCGCAGAGGCCGAGCTGGACCCCAAAGATGTCGCCACAGGGATTATCAATCTGGCCGAGCGCACCACGCTTGAGCACACAGGTAAATTCTTCCGCTGGAGCGGCGAGGAGCGCGCATTTTGACCCAGACAAGACTAAAACCCGACATCCCCTTTGTTCATCCAGACTGTGAGGTTAAAGATGCAACCTTTGGAAAATACGTGGAAATCGGACGAGGCAGCCGCGTGGCACATTCCCATCTTGACGACTACTCCTATTGCGACCGCTTTGCCGACATTGCCAATGCCTCCGTGGGCAAATTCTCCAACATCGCCTCCTTCGTGCGGATCGGGGCAACAGACCACCCGATGGAGAAAGCCAGCCTGCATCACTTTCACTATCGCTCGGCCGATTATTTTGAGGATGCAGCTGACGATGACGCTTGGTTCAACCATAGGCGCACCCGTCGCACAGTGATTGGTCACGACACATGGCTCGGCCATGGCGCTCAGGTGCGGCCCGAGGTGACCATCGGCCACGGGGCCGTCATCGCTGGCGGCGCAATCGTGACCAAGGACGTACCCCCCTATATGATCGTTGCAGGCATTCCCGCAGTTCCAATAC
>CAYXXQ010000193.1:0-6859 GCA_964469075.1 uncultured Rhodobacter sp. | reverse complement strand
CCAAGGTTGGCATCGGGATGGGCAAACAGATTATGCCCGGCCATCGCAACCTCAAGACCGCCGCCGAGGCATTGGCCGTTGATCGCGATAAGGATTGGCACCGGGAAGGTCAGCATCTGGCGTACCAGGGCGTGCAGGGATTTCAACATCGCAGCACAGCTTTCGGGCAGATGTTCTTCCACCGAGGCGCCAAAACTGAAATGTGGTCCTTCGGCGCTAAGCAGCACCGCCTTTAAGTGCTGTTCCGCGCCATAGGCATCAAAGGCCGCCGTCAACGCCGCAATCATTTCGGCGTCAACGATATTGGCCTTCGGACGGGCAAGCACCAGCCGCAGCAGACTGCCGTCGCGGTCAAGGGATATGCCAAGCGGCAAGGTCATCAGCGGACACCCGGCATCAGGCTGTCGATGTACTCATCGCTCCATTTCGCGCCCTCGGCCAGTTCCTTACGCAGGCGGACAAAGTCGATTTCCCGGCCGGTTTCGCGCGTGCCTTCGTTAAAGGCGCGGAAGCCGGTTTTCGCCTCGGTCATCATGTTGAGACTTAGCCAGGCACGGGCGTTTTCCTTGTTCATGTTCCAGGCGTTCAGCTTGGGTTTGCGCAGTTCTTCGACCGATTTTGTGGTGCAGTCGGGGAAGGTCAGCAGCAGTTTTGTGCAAAGCTCCTCGACCTTTTCGTCAAGCGCGCTGAGGTCGATGACGCCGCGTTTCAGCAGCTCTTTGCCTGCCGCCAGTTCCGCACCGGTTTTAAGATCTCCGTGGATCACCCGGCCCCATTGGTCGGTTTTCATTTCGGTGATCACCAGCGGGTTGGCGACATATTCGCCATCCACTTTTAACCCCGGTACAATGTCTGTCAGCATCCCCAGCCGCATCGCTTTTTGCGCGGTGTAGCTTTCACACAGGATGCCCGAATTCATCGCCTGTTCGCAGCCGATCATCACCGGCAAAAAGTCGGTAGACCCGCCAATGGCGGCACTGCCGTGTTTCGGTCCGGCCTGGCCAAATCGCGCCATGTCCTGGGCAACTGAGAAGTCGCAGGCCATGCCGATTTCCTGACCACCGCCAATGCGCATACCGTTGACGCGGCAGATCACCGGCTTGTCACAGCCCAGGATCGCGCTGACCATGTCGTTGAAAAGGCGCATATATTGGCGGTATTCATGTGGCCGTCCGGCGTAATATTCAGCGTATTCCTTGGTGTTGCCACCGGTGCAAAACGCCTTGTCGCCTGCTGCGGTAAAGACCACGGCATTGACATCGCGCGCATTGGAAGCCGCGCGAAACGCCAGGATCACCGATTTCACCATCGCTGTAGTATAAGAGTTGAACTGCGTCGGATTGTTCAGCGTAATCCAGGCGTTATAAAGCCCCTCTGCGACACTGCCATCGGGCATTTTTGCTGGTCGTTTTTCGTAGATCACGCCGCCGGTAATCGCTTCGCGGGTATCGTCGGAAACCAAGTCATGCGAGGCAAATTCAAAGGGTTTGGAACTCATCTGCTTTCTCCTTTAGGCAAGCGAAGGGGTGTTGGGTGTCAGGATGGCACGACGGACAAACTTGCCGTCATGGACCGCTTTGAAAACGTCGTTGATCTGGTCAAGCGGCTGCTGTTCGACAAATGGGGCAAGCTTGATTTTGCCGCTGAGGACGAGGTCAAGCGCGCCTGGGTAAAGCTCGGGCGGGCAGCCCCAATTGCCCAGTAATCTTGCATGAAAGGCCATCAGGTTTGACAGGCGCACCTCGACCTTGTCCATCGTGAAGCCAACGACACACATGGTTGCGCCGTGGTTAAGCAGGCCAAAAGCGGTGGTTTGCCCGGCAGCAGTGCCGGAACATTCCATGATGGTCCATTCCGTGGGCCGCAGGGAGTTGGACTTGGCTAACTCTGCGATTTTCTTTTTCAGTCGGCTGTGATCGAAGTCTCGCGCATTGAGCGTTAGCGCCGCGCCATAATCGGCAACAGCGGCCAGTTTTTCCGGGACGACATCAATCGCGACCACGACCGCACCGAGGGCTGCGGCGACCTGAACGGCATAGCCGCCAACCCCGCCAACCCCGTTTACGATGACCAGATCACCCTCTTTGATATTTGCCTGGATTGCGGCCTGATAGGGTGTGGTCAAAGCGTCCGCGACGACCGAGACATCGGCCAGTTGCAGCCCGGCGGCTTTCAGCCGGACCTCGTCCACTTCGCACAGGCCGCGTGCGGGCACTGTGATATGTGAGGCAAATCCGCCTTCGATGTCATTGCCGGGCATTTTCTGGGCCTTGCAAATGGTGCCTTTGCCGCGCTTGCAGGCGTCACATTCCCCGCAAGGCATCACGGCGGGGATGATGACGGCCTTACCTTGCCAGGCTTTGGCATCTGCGCCGGTTGCGATGACCCGGCCGCTGATTTCATGGCCAAGCGTCAGGGGCAGCGGCAAGTTGGTGCGCACCCCGTCGTAATAGTAGCCAAGATCGGTGTGGCAGACGCCGCAGCCGGCGATTTCGACGGTCACTTCGTCCTTGCCCGGTATGGCGGGTTCGAATTCTTCCAGTTTCATCGGGCTGTCCTGTGAAACCATTTTCCAGCGTCGGGCCATTTTGTCCTCCGGGGTTTTCGCCGATGTTGCGTTGTTGACAGGGCGCGAAATCCCTATTACCGTAAATAAGTACCCTAATACCTTTATTGCGTCAATGGAAAACCCAAGGCCCTCGAAATAAGCCCAGTGATGCCCCGTCAAACGTGATCGGATCGGATATGAAAAACCAGAAACCTCGCCAGAAACCCCTGCGTGAAAACGTGTCTTTCGCGATTGTTGGCAGCGGCGGCGCTGGTGCGATCACTGCGGGCTCCCTCCTGTTGGAAGCGGCGGGAAAAATCGGCTGGTACGGATTGCTTGTCCGCTCGGTCGGCCCGCAGATTCGCGGCGGCGAAGCGGCGGCGCTGGTGCGGCTGTCGACCAAACCGGCGGAATGTATGACCAAGGATTTTGACATTCTGGTCGCCATAGACTGGAAAAACGCCAACCGGTTCGTCAGCGATATGCCGGTGGCGGCAGACGGGCTGGTGATCGCCGACCCCAATGCCGGGCCAGTGCCGGATGCGGTTGCGACCACGGGCGCTGCGATTGAAAGCTGTGCCATGAACGCGATGGCCAAGGACATTGAAGGCGGGCGAGAGAACATGATCACGGTCGGTCTTGTCGCCGGTCTGATCGGGCTGCCGATTGAGGCGTTGATGCAGGTCGTTGCCGACAAACTGGCGCGCAAAGGCGCCGGTGCGGTTGCGTCCGGGCGGGCCTGTATTGAGGCCGGGATGGCGCAGGCGGCGGGTTATGCGCGTAGCTTTAACCTGATGGCCGCGCCTGATCACAGCGACAAACGCTGGCTGATCACCGGCAATGAGGCGGTTGGCCTGGGGGCCTTGCGTGGCGGCGTTCGCTTTGCTGCCGCCTATCCAATCACCCCGGCGACCGAGGTGCTGGAATATCTGGCGCCGTCGCTGGCCAGCATTGGCGGCGCATTGGTGCAGGCCGAGGACGAGTTGTCGTCGATCAACATGATTATTGGTGCGTCCTTCGGGGGGCGGCCGTCGATCACCGCGACGTCTGGCCCGGGCCTTGCGCTGATGATGGAAAGCCTGGGATTGGCGGCGGCTGCCGAAGTGCCGATCGTTGTGGTTGACGTGATGCGCTGCGGGCCTTCGACCGGGATCGCGACAAAGTCCGAGCAATCTGATCTGAATATCGCGGTTTACGGATTTCACGGCGACGCGCCGCATGTGGTGGTTGCGCCCTTAAGTGTTGCGGACTGCCTGTTCACCACGCAATGGGCCGTCTACATGGCCGAAAGCCTGCAAACCCCGGTCATCGTGCTGTCAGACCAATCCCTGGGCCAGGCGCGGGTGCTGATCGAGCGCCCGGCCGACCTTGCTTTTGTTGCACGGCGGAAGACCTATCAGCCGGTCGCGGAACAACCCTATCAACGCTATGCGCTGACGGCGGATGGCATTTCGCCGATGGCGATACCTGGACAGGCTGATGGCCAATATACTGCGGATGGGCTGACCCATACAATACGCGGCACACCTTCTAGCAAGAAGTCCGATCAAAAGGAACAGATGGACAAACGCCACGACAAGATCGCCGGGTTTGACTTTGGCAATCACTGGGGACTGGTTGAGGGCGACAGCGACACTGTGATCCTGACCTGGGGGTCAATGACCGGCCCCGCACAGGAGGCGATAGCAGAGTTGGCGCGTGAAGGTCAGGACGTCAAACTGGTGACATTGCGCCAGATCTCCCCCTTCCCCGAAAAAGCCCTGGTCGCTGCCCTGAAAGGCGCGCGGCGGGTGCTGATCGTTGAACAAAACCACTCTGGCCAGTTTTACCGGCATGTGCGCGGACATATTGATTTGCCGTTTGAGGTCAGACAATTCAACCGCGAAGGCCCTAATCTTATTGGCCCGTCAGAGATCGCCACCCAGATACGTGATTGGAAAATCCAATGAACATTCCCAAATTCAAAGACGCCGACTTCAAGTCTGATGTCAATCCGATCTGGTGCCCAGGTTGCGGCGATTTCCATGTTCTGATGTCGCTGACCAAGGCGCTGGTGAAACTTGGCCGCCCGCCCAAAGACATCGCGGTGGTTTCGGGGATCGGCTGTTCGTCGCGCATTCCGGCCTATACGAATTGTTACGGCTTTCACGGCGTTCACGGCCGCTCGCTGGCGCTGTCCGCAGGCCTGAAGGTCGCGCGTCCTGACCTGACCGTCTTGGTCATGAGCGGCGATGGCGACGGGTTTTCAATCGGCGGCAACCACTTCCTGCACGCCTGTCGGCGCAATGTCGACATGACTTATGTGGTGATGGACAACCGGGTCTATGGCATGACCAAAGGCCAGCCATCGCCCACCACAGAACCCGACTGGGACAGTGCCTTGTCACCCGGCGGCACTGGCCTGTCACCGTTCCACCCGCTGGTGATCGCGCTGGCGTCCGGTGCGAATTTCGTCGCGCGGGAGTTTTCGGGCAACATCAAAGCCACGACCGAAACATTGATCGAGGCTGTTAACCATCCCGGCTTTTCCTTCGTCGAAATCCTAAGCCCTTGTGTGACCTTCCGCCCGGACGAAAAGGAATGGAAAAACACCGTGCATTCCGCACAGGTTGAGGCCACGGATGACCCGGCCCGCGCCGCAAGGCGGATCATGACCGATGACGGTATGAACACCGGCATTCTCTATCGCGGCAACCGAAAGCCTTATAAGGCGCATGTGTCGGATGAAATCGGTGATATGTCCGGGCTTGAGACCGCGTTCGAGGTATAGCGCACACAAAAACGGGGGTGCTGCATGTCCTGCGGCATCCCTCCTTTTGCTTGCCCGGTTTATTTTCGGGTATCCACCACGCGCACGGCTTTACCTTCTGAGCGCGGCACTTCGCCCGGCAGTTTTGCATGTACGTTGCAACTGACGCCAATGATTGATTTTACGTGATGGCGCACCTCGGCTGATTTTGCCGCAAGCGAGGTCGGGTCGGTCGGACTGTCGCTGTTGACCTCGACATCCAGCGCAATCGCGTCAAGTGGGCCGTCCTTGAACAGCTTGATCTGGTAGTGCGGCGCGAGGCCGGTCAGCCCGACCAGCACAGCCTCGATCTGGCTGGGATAGACGTTGACGCCGCGAATGATCATCATGTCGTCATCGCGCCCGGTGACTTTCAGAATGCGCAGATGGGTGCGGCCGCAAAGGCAGGGTTCATCCGTCAGGCGGGTGATATCGCGGGTACGATAGCGGATCATCGGCATCGCTTCTTTGGTGAGGGTGGTGATCACCAGCTCGCCTTCAGATCCCATCGGCAAGGGTTCCAGGGTTTCGGGGTCAATCACCTCGAATAGAAAATGATCCTCCCAGCCGTGCAAACCGTCACGCGCAGTGTCGCATTCACAGGCAACGCCGGGGCCCATGATCTCGGACAGGCCGTAGACATCGACCGATTTCAGGCCAAGCCTGCGGTCCAGCTCACCGCGCATTTCGTTGCTCCAGGGTTCCGCCCCGAACAGGCCGCGATGCACCGGCAGGGCGGCGATATCGACGCCCATGCTTTCCGCAACTTCTGCGATGTTCAGCGCATAGGACGGGGTTGAACACAAGATCGACGGGCCGAAATCCTTGATCAGGGTGACTTGCCGCTCCGTCCCGCCGCCCGAGGCCGGGACCACCACGCAGCCGAGTTTTTCCGCGCCGTAATGCGCGCCCAACCCGCCGGTGAACAGGCCATAGCCATAGGCGTTGTGCAGAATGTCCCCTGGCCGTGCCCCGGCCCCCGCCATCGAGCGCGCCATCAACCCGGCCCAGCGATCCAGATCACCGGCGGTATAGCCAACCACGGTCGGCTTGCCTGTGGTGCCAGACGAGGCATGGATCCGCGCCAGCCTGTTGACCGGCGTGGCAAAGATATCAAACGGGTAATTGTCGCGCAGGTCGGTTTTTACGGTGAACGGAAAGTTCCGGATATCCTTGAGGCTTTGCAACTGGCCGGGCTTCACGCCGGCCTTGTCAAAGGCGCGGCGGTAGTGCGGCACGTTCTCATAGGCACGGGTCAGCGACCATAACAGACGGTCTTTTTGCAGCGCCTGTATTTTGCTGCGGGACAGGGTTTCGACCTCACGATCCAGCATGAAATCCGGCTGGTTTGCAGGTTTGTTGGTTTGGTTAACACGCATTTCAACTTGCCCCATTTTTCTGACCTTTCATGGCCTCAGGAGGTGGTCCATCCGGGCTTGATCCCCGGCCCGCTTTTCCCGGCCCCGCGCGCAGGTGTGCGGTTAAGGGCAAAACCTTGGTTAAAAGATGCTTTGGTGATCAAT
>CAYXXQ010000192.1:1084-6872 GCA_964469075.1 uncultured Rhodobacter sp. | reverse complement strand
ATCGAGGATTTCCCGCGGACCATGTGGGCAATCCGTCGAAACTACAGGACAACCACAGGCCAACGCCTGGATCAGAACGCCGGGTAAGCCTTCATTCCGCGAGGACAGAACGAACAACTGCGCACGACCTAGGTAAACATACGGATTATCAACAAAGCCGGTAAAGTGAACAGCATCCTCGAGATCCAGATCCCGCACAAGTGCCTTCAGTTCGGCCTCGCGGTGTCCATCCCCCATAAGCATTAACCTGATCTGGCGAGTTTTGCATACCAACCCAACGGCACGGATCAGGGTTGGAAAATCCTTGACATCAGTGAGCCGCCCGACGCCTAGAACTACGGGGATATCCGGGGCCTCAAGCCACGGATGCGGCACAGGTGCTGCTGCCTTGATCGCCACATCAGGCGTTACGATCGCGTTGAAAACGGTGTCTATGCTGTCCCGGCGCAGCCCAGTCACATCGGCCATCACATCGGCCATACCGGTTGACACAGCAATACGCGAGGTTGCCCATGGATATATCCAGCGCACCGCAAATCGGGTCCAATAACGCTTGGTCCAGATAGGCTTGCCAGCGTCGATATGATGCAAGACGTGGGTGCTTACCGATGTTGGTGGGCGGTGGCGTGCAAACTGGCGTGCAATCAGTGTGGCGACGTTCAGGTGATCCTCAGCCGAGATTATCGCTTGCGGGTCATTTTCGTTGATATAGCGGCGGATGGTCGGGACCGCCGCCAATGCCCGTGATGCCGCAAGATCGATCACATGCACACCGGCAGGGACGTCGTTGCGCATCTCGCCCTTGCCATCGATCACCAACAGATCAACGCGATAGCCGCATGCCACCAGACCAGCGCAGAGGTTCAGCCGTACCCGGCACACCCCCCGACCGAAAAACGAGCCCAACATCACGGCAATCGGGCGCTGCGGGCCCGACGTTGGGTTTGTCATGGCGGACACTCCAGGGGGTTGGGCGATATCGTTAGACGGCATAGCAGGAATCCTTGGGCTGGGAACAGTTCAGCCTTTAAAGGGGTTCGCCTCGATTCGCGAAAAGAGCCCCGTATGGCGACGATGGTCATAAGCGAGAAAGTTGAAGCCCGCAGTAGACAGAAGCGTGACGCAAGCCTGTACAGTGTTATAGCACCCCTCACGCTCGGGTCCCATGTCAACGGCAATATAGTCCACACGATCGAGAACCGACGCAGCGCCAGCCAGAACCTCAGGCTCACTGCCTTCGGCCTCGATCTTCAGCAAGCGCACGTGGTCAATCCCATTGCAGTGGAGGTAGGTGCCGAGTTGGCAAGTCTTTATCGTCACCGTCTCAGCGCCGCTGCCTTGGTCCGAAAGTGACGAATCCGCAGTCTCAGGTTCAAGAAACAGCTTCATGTCACCATCCTCGGACCAAAGCGCCATGGCGTCATGCGTGGCATCGGGCAGGTTGCGCCTCAGGGCAACCCCCTCTTTGGGACCTGGTTCGACAGCAAAATATTTTATGTCCTCATGTTGCCGGGCCAGCCATAGTCCGATTTCGCCGATATTGGCGCCACAATCGACAACCGTATCGCCCGGACGCAAGGGCACCCTGTCGAGGAAGTATATTTTCGCCAGCCGCTTCAACCGACTGTTCAGTCCATCGATGTACTTATACAACCGGATTGGCGTGACCAACCAAATCTCTTCGCTGTTTTTGTTGTCAACGTCTTGACGCGGCTTGAACTCCAATCGAAACAACCCGCCGTGCATCATAATACGCAGTGGCTTGCCACGAAGATGCAAACCAAGGTCCACAACTCGGCAATACATCTCGGGACTGCGGTAACGTAGCCATGCCCCGACCCGCGAAAAAAGAGTGTTCATCAGTATTGCTCTGTTCCTTCTTTTACTGCCACGAGTGGGGCAATCAGCCCGCTACCGGCAAAGCATCAAGGATCAACTGCGCCCTGGCCATCCAAGTGTATTTGTCCTCCAAATCCTGCCTTGCCTGCGTTGCCAGCCGGAACCGAAGGTCGGCGTCAGCTTGCAATCGGCGGATTGCGCAAACCCAAGCGTCTGGATCTCCCCCTGGGGCGATCAGGGCGTTCTTTTCGTCATGAAGAACTTCGCCCAATACAGGCAGATCGGATGCGACGATGGCGCGCCCTTGGGCCATGTATTCGAACATCTTCATGGGCGAAGTCCAACGCGAAATATCCCCACCCCCACCGTCGGGCGACACCTCGCGTTGAAGAGGCAGCAGCATCACGTCCATCCGGTCAAAGAACGGCTGAAGCTCGCCATGCGGTTTCTGCCCGTGCAGCACGATGTTGTCGCTGCGGATATTGCCCCGCCAATGGGTAACGTCCTCAGGCCGGCCACCGACGATGTCGAAAGACAGATCAGGCATCCGCGCGGCGATCTCGACGATCAACTCCATGCCCTTGCCAGGGTATAGATTGCCCACATACCCGACGCGGAGCGATTCCTCCTCAGGTTCGGGTGGCACAGCTTTTTGCGGCAAAACCGCTCCATCATGGGCGACAAGAATACGATCTGCCGGGATTTGCGGGAAATCCCGCTGATACTGCTCCTTTAACGCCTGCGTGATTGCCACCAATGCAAAGCGTCGGCCTTCGCGCAACATGCGAGACAGTAGGAACCTGTGCAGGCCATTGCTAAATGGCATGTGGACTTCATAGAGCACTGGAAGCTTCGCCCTAAAGGCCGCGTATGCCGCATAAATGTGACGGCAATAGACGAGGTCCGGCCGACCTTCGGCGATGCTACGGCGGATGATCTCGCGGCCATAGAGAGGCCCTGCGATCCCGCGCAGGGGCAAAAGATCGACATGCGTTAGATCAAAATCGGCAGGTAGGCCATAATAGGCAAAAGGATCGTCAGCCTCGACACTGGGCGGCATCGCGTAGAGAGTCACGTCGTGCCCGAGCCCCGCAAATGCCCCGCACATGTGCATCACGTGAACCGCATAGGCGCGGTGGGACGGGATCGGAACCTGTGAGGCATAGGCGATCTTCACTTTCAGGCCTCCTTTTGCAGCATCGCGATGCGAGTCCGCCAGATATCAAGGTTTCGGCCCAGCACTGCCTCGATCTCGGGAATGTCAGGGACAAAGCTCGTTTCCAGACGGCGCATCATGTCCGGGTCAAGATCCGAGCGCGCTTCGACGGTGACGTTGCGCTCAAAGACCGCGCGCCCGGGCCTGAACCCGACAACGTTCGCCACCCATTTCAAGGTCGGGTAAACCACGTTGATCGGAAAGGGCTTATAGGTCAGCAACTCATACAGGCGCTTTGAGCGTAACCGACGGTTGGGATTGACCCTCTCAAACGTTGTGCGTCCGTCATCCGCAACCCCGAGAAAAGACAGGGTTTCAAGATAGGAGCTCCGCAAGTCTCCAACGAACTCCTCGAAAATGATAACGTGGACACGCTCCCGCGGCACCAAACCGAACAGACGCTCAAGCATCGGAGCAAATCGGCAGGCCGCTCGATAGTCCAGCATCTTGGGTTCAGGGCAATACTGCGGCAGGTTCTCGCCCCGGGCACGCGCGGCATTCAACGACCACGCCGCGGAAAAGTCATCGACGTCGTCGTAAAGTTTTCGAACATGGTGATTGTGCAGCGACAATGCCATGTCAATCGGGTTGCGCAACATGATGATGAAGCGGGCGTCGGGCTTGTCACGCAGTATTGCGGGAACTGCGTCCTCCGAAAATAGATACCAAGTCGAGCCTTCACCCGTAATCTGATCAGGGGCAGCGGGCGCGAACAACTGCTCATAGACCGCGCGATCGGCGACACGTCGCGTAAGCCCGGTATCGCGCGTATACATGTCTGTGGCGTAAAAATGCGGCTCCTTGTTCGAGGGCATGTAAATCGATGGGTGGTCACCAAGATACTGAAACAGTGAGGAGGTGCCGCATTTCGGGGCGCCAATGATGTAGAAATCAGGCATTTTTGTCTTTTTCCATCACACCGCACCATGGGCGCGGAACAGATCCAAGTATTGCGCGGTGATGCGCGACACTTCGAAATCCTCCGCGCGCGCTCTCAGGCGTTCCGCCTCCACCGGCCGGTCCAGCGCCGTAAAGATCGCTTCGGCCAGAGCTGCGTCATCTCCCACCGCAACCAACCCGCCCAATTCCCCGTCCCGCAGGATTTCGCGCGGTCCATGCGGGCAATCCGTCGACACGACAGGACGCCCGAGCGCCAGCGCCTGAACCAAAACCCCAGGCAAACCTTCCCACAACGAGGACAGCGCAAAGACATCCGCATGGGCGATATCGGGGAAAGGGTTGGAAACGAACCCCGCCATTGACACATGATCCTGAAGCCCAAGAGCACGCACCTGCTCTTCCAGCGACGGCCGCTCGCCGCCTTCCCCAAGGATCACCAGCCGCGCAGGCCGTTGCGCAACGACACGCGCCATGGCGCGCAAAAGCGTCGTATAGTCTTTCTGGATCGCTAACCTACCAGCTGCCACGACGCACGGCCGATCCCGATCAGGCCCCAACCATGTATGCGACGGCGGTTGCTCCGACGCCTGCGCACGGATCGCCTCCAGATCAAATGGGTTGTGGATCGCTACAACCTTGTCAGACGCCAGACCAGTGCCGGAAATCAGGCTTTCGGCAACACCGCCGGACACACCGATGGCCGCATCCGCCCACCGGTAAAGCAACCCGGCCGCGCGGGGCAGCCAAAGCGACTCGAAGCGCGAACGGTTCTTGGCAAGTCGCATCGCGAAATCGCCGTGCAGGGTCGGAAAAACACCAACATCGGACCCAGACAAGCGTCGCGCGAGGATCGCCGCAAACGCGTGCATCTCCTTAGAGGTCAGCACGACCGCCGGCTGCCGTTCCCGGTAGTAAGCCCCCAATGCACCGACCAGGTGTCGGAATCGCATCGGGCCAAGAAGGTGAACACTGGCGCCTTCCGGGACCAAATTCTGCAAGACACCGCCATCCTTTTCCAGAACAAATTCGACCTGGGCCCGTCCTGATTCAAGAAATCCTTTTGCCAAGGTTGTCCGGGTCCGTGAAATCCCGCCGCCTGACATTTTCGGTAGAAGTATCGAAATGAGAGGAGGTGGCGATTTTAGCATGCGCCATTGCCCAAATATCGGAGTCTAGTGGCGATACTGGCGGCGGCCAATAATACAGTGTCTTCCCCTACTTGATCATAACCGCCGAAAATCGTTTTAGGGGGCATCTCAAAGGAGCAGTCTAGAAGGGCCTGCAAATAGCGTACGAGCGTTTCATCAGATGCTGGAGGCATTTTTCGTACTTCGGCTAATGCGGTGGACAGTGCAGAAAGATTGCTTTCGACGCGCAATCCTTCTCCAATAGACGTATACGGAGCATCGCCTAGAACCAGCACGGGAAGCCCCAAGCACAAGCCTTCCCACCCAGCAGTTCCTGTGATGACAACAACAGCCTCCGCATGTTTCAACACTTCTATGCCGTTATGCAGGGGACCCAGAAGTATGACGTTATGCATTGCTGAAATGCGGGTATAGAATCGTGCGGGTCGCCTCCCGATCATAGGCAGGTGTTCCTTTACAACCAATAGCTCACCGGGTGGAAGTGCTTTGGATAGCGCTTCAATGACTGCCAATTGGTCCGTGTGGTTCGGTGATAAAACCATGGTAGAGGCCTCGGGATCGACATGCAGCGGATAGTACACGAATGGCGAGTTGGGCAGCCCCCCCCCCCGGATGGTTGGGGGGGTCGGGGGTGGGGTGCTGGGGAAGGCGGGCCCGCCGGTGGGCGCGGGCGGGCGGCGTGCGG
>CAYXXQ010000192.1:0-1074 GCA_964469075.1 uncultured Rhodobacter sp. | reverse complement strand
AGCCCCCCCCCCCAAATGTTTATGCAAGTCGCGTTTAGTCTGATATTGAATGCGTACCCGCATCAGCGCTCGAGCGATCTTCTTGCGTCGTCCTTCATAGCGGTCAATAGCATAGAGGGCACTGTGTCTAATTATTTGAAGAGCCGCCTCTATATAGACATTCCATGGCTTGTTCATCAACTTGGCTTTGGTGTTCATTATATGGGATTGCGGTTGTAAGTTTTTAGTACGAATATCAGCAAGCAAGACAACAGCTTCGTCAAAAGATCCGTCTTTCAGATCAGTATGTCTCTGTGCTTCGATTCGTCTAAAAACCTGCTCATACCGATGCTCGACGCTGTAATCGAGAAGATAGCGTTGTCCCAGGCGTGTTGGTTTAATTTGGACGAAGCGAATGTTGCGAACTTCCGCTGCTTTCGCCATTGAGAATGCGATGGAATTTGCAACTACATAACTAAATACAAGATCAGGTTTCACAGCCTCTATGATCTGTTCTACAAAGCGATACAGGCCAACAACATAATTGGTGGCACCGAACGGGTTTGCTTCCAAAGCCGCATCAATTTTGGGGTTTGGTTTTACTATTCCTCCCGATACATACCCCTTGCCTAGGAAGCGGTCGGCTATCAATGTCCGGGAAAATACTCCTTGTCCATAGCGCTCCAAAAAGGCTTTGTGATCGTCTTCGGTTGCGAGCGTTCTAATCCAGTTCTCCTGCTCAGGCATGGCTAAATGCCACCCAACCAGAGGACGACCAAACTTACTTTCTACCATCAGCGCTTCACGCTCATTGTAGCATAATACAGCTTGAAATTCTGCGGATGGATCCTTGGCTGCGAGTTCCCTCATAATGTCACCGGCGAAGGGTGCAAATGGGGGGCCAATGTAAAAAAGATACTTCATTCAGAAACCTTGTAACGTTGGATGTTTTGGTTACTGCTGGCGATCATATTCTGATACCGTGCGCGCTAATTCGGCGGAGTGTACGCTCTATATACCGCCACTATATGAAATACCTTGTGACCTGCCCCCCGAGGCTCCCTCATTCATAACGAGAGTTTGCGGGTTTGGATT
>CAYXXQ010000191.1:3537-6916 GCA_964469075.1 uncultured Rhodobacter sp. | reverse complement strand
ACATTAAAAACACTAGTAGCCCAAAAACTGCTATTGTTACTACTACTCCTATTATCGACTTCCCAATTGTCCCAATGCCTTCATCATCATACATTTTGTTCATCCTCTACTAATGTAAGTTTTTTATCTCCTAAAAAAACTTTTAAAGTGTTTCTGTTATCTTGAATATCATAATGCATCGTACCATTCATTACCATAATTCTTCCCGTATAGTTTATTACTTCAAACCTATTTATGGGTTCAAGTTTTATCACTGGCTCTTTATGTTGTGTATTATCTAATAGTTTAAAATATTTTAAAGAATATATTACCCCCCAGACTATTGCAAAAACTACTATTACATATAACGTACTTATAACTTTATCATTAATCATTTTTTGTCTACCTCTTTAGTTATCATCCCATAATATGCTATGCATGCTGCATCTGTCATTCCATCGTGTTCATTTTGGCATCTTGGTGTTCTAAGCCATTTTTCGTCTTTCCACTTTTTTTTACAAAATACTATACTTGATGTTTTTGTATTTTCTACTTTTTTACTTTTAAAAATATGTTGCTGCCATTCTTTAGCAGGTACTATTCTGTAAGGCATATGTAATGCTATGGCTAAAGACTGAAGTACTGCATAACCGAATCCTGTTTTGAATGCTGATTTACTTCCATCTCTATATCTTGGTTGTGCTTTTTCTATAATTAAGTCTGCATCAAAGAATCCTCTTAATATTATATATAGTGCTTTAATATCAAATTCTTTTCTTGTTTTTCCAATCGCAGGCATTATTGTTTTAAATATTATTTGTTTGTTTTCATCTAATACTACAATCCCACCATTAACTCCACCATCTATTCCTATTGTGTTTACCATTGTATTTTTCACTCTCCAACAACTACATTAGCCATTAAAAATGCCGCCAATATAATCATAAACATTGGTAATAACATAAGTATTTTAATGTTATCATCATGATAAGAAACCTCTGTTGTTCCATATTCTCCAATGTCACAATATGAAGGTTCTCCGTTTGTGCCATTTATCATGTTTCCAACTTCACAATATGTGTAATCGTCCGCTGAACCCATAATTAAATTCGTGCCAAACATTGCTATTATTATTAAAACTATTACAAAACTCATATATTTAAAATTCATTTTTTTTATCTCCATTTTTTTATCACCTAAAACATATCAAACAACTTTTGTTGTCTGTTATCTACTGCAAAATAAGCTAATTCTTTACGATAATATTCTAAATCTATATCTGCTATGCTCATTCCTGTCTCTTTGAATTCTTTGTCTGAACAATAAGTTACTCCTTTTCCAACACCAATATGTCTTTTGTTTGGTATTAAAAAATGTATTCCTGGGCCATACTTCTTAGCTATCTGTGCTTGAATTATTGTGTTTGATTTCTTATACGCCCCATATGATTTAACTTTCTTTCTCATATAGGCTAACTCTATATTTTCAGATAAATATTCAATCATTAAGTTATCTATCTTTACTTTAGAAAACTTTACTACAAAGTCTTTCTTTATTATTGGAACCATGTATTCCCAAAATATCTTTTTAGATAATGCACTGATACTTTTTTTCTTTATCCCTAAATTCTTTAATACTAATTTGTCTTTCTGGGTTACATAAATGTAATTCTTTTTCATTAGGCCTAAAGGTTTATACATTCGGTCATCATCATCTAATTCGCTTTCATCTTCTTCTTTAGCAGCTTTACCTTTTCTTGCTTGAAAAAAGAACATTGCTTTAATTTCATCATCTACTCCTGCATCAAATGTTGCCGATGGGAATGGTGTGTGTGTTTTTATTTCCTCAATTAATTTGTCCTTTAATTCCAGGAATCTTTGTGGGTCGTCGTACACATCTTCAAAATACCATGAATCAGTATTATGTACTAATACATCGTTGGCATAGAACTTTTCGTAATCATCTATTGAAAAGTCATAAACATAATCATTCTCGAAATATTCTTCTGTTTTAACTATTGCATCCATTGTGAAATCTGCTTCCTCTAAAGTCATATCATCAGGAGCCATTCCGTGCGTTCTAACGTCAATTAATAAAAACCCTACTTCTTTTGCTTCTTCTGGTGTTATTGTCTTATATTGCATGGTGTCTAAGTCTAATGTTATTATTGAATGGTCTGCTGTACATTTTAATACTTTACCTGATTCTGTATGAAATTCATAAATTCTATCAGCTTTCTTGTGCCTTATTATTTGTACTGGTGTTTGAAACTCGTTCTTGTATAAATCGTTGCATGTTAGTATTGGTTTGATACAATCACCATATTCTTTGTCTTCATGTCTAAATTTTGTTTCTGCAACTAACTCTTTATTTGCCGCATACTTATTCCAGTATTCTTCAACCGTTATTTGTTCGTCATTCTGTAAAGTTACTTTCATATCTTTAGTTACACTATCTGTATATATGATTTTGTATCCTTCGGCCTTAAACCTTTTTCTTGCTAACTTAACCCATTGTCTGGCTAATCTGGTACAATCTCCTGCGGCAACTTTATCATATACTAATTTGTAGTACTTCTTATCTAAAATCCCGTAGGATGTTTGCCCTATCCAATTAAATTTCCCATAGCTCCCCGCAAGTATAGTATGGTTATCTTTTACATGAATGTTATATATTGGTCCACTGTGTTGATATGATTTTTTATTTTTTGGTCCTATTAGCGTTGGAACAAAAGATGTTCTTATTCTAGTAAAATTCTTTTTTGGTGTTAAAACAAAAGTTCCTCCAGCTAAAGTTATAAGTTTGCATACTGCTATTTTTGCTCCTTCATCCCAAACACATATGTCTGTTGATGAATTTTCTTGAGAAAATTTTATCATCGTTTTAATTATTAAGTGCGCGGTTTCAGCATCTAAATATTTTAGGAACCCTTCTAAATTCATTAGGGTGTCGTCAACTTTATATGGTAACATCATATTTACTAAAATCTGATTATGACATAATATTATTTTTCCTTGTTTTACTGGATGCAACCCCAGAGATTTACACAAATCAAATATTGCTTTAACTGTTATTGTTTCAGACCAACTATGTGTTCCTTTAATTGTCATGAACTGTCTTTCCGCAACTTTTTTTACTTTTAGTGTTCTAGGATTTATTGTAGTGTATGTTTTAACTTTATGAATATTTCCTCTGAATATTAACCATCCAATCAATTCCATAAAAGTTTTTCTATCCATTTTATAATCCATTGCATTGCAATCTCTAATGATTGTGTCTTCGTGATAACATTTTATATCACAATTTTCTAATGTTCTTAAAGTTTTTTTTATTTCACTGTATTTAATTATGTATGCCTTCAATACTGTACTGTACCTGAAATCATTAATATCTAAATTAT
>CAYXXQ010000191.1:0-3527 GCA_964469075.1 uncultured Rhodobacter sp. | reverse complement strand
TGACTTATCTTTTATGAATATCCGAGAATATATAATTATTTATCATTTAATTAATATCTAAATTATTATCTGTGAAAAACAATTGTTCATTGTCTTTAGGTCTTATAGCTACCATAAAATTTTCATGGTATACATCGTCTAAATAAATAAATTCTGGTTGTTCCGGAAAATTAGGTTTGGCGGATGGAATAATTCTTTGGTCTCTTAAACTTACAGATTTTAAAAATACACTGTCGCCTTGTTTTTGATGTTTGTTATTTAATAATAACTTATGATTCGGGGTTATTCTAAAATTATATCCGTTGCTTCTGTAATTGTGAAAACTCCCAGTGTATTCTCTTTTAGTTACATCGATTATTGGTTTTACTTCTAATAATGAATTTTTTGGATTAATAGAATAAACCATATCACCGACTTTGCAATCTTTGATATACTTAATTCCTTCGGGGGTCATTACTTGTCCTGTCTCATCAAAGCAATTAATAATTATTTTAATAGTGTACTCTCTTGGGTCCATTCCTTCTAAAGTTATTTTATAGAAATGGTCTGCTTGCGCTTTGGTTAATAATTCTAAAGAGGAACAAATCTGCCCACCTGCGTGTTTACTTACGTGATGATATTTTTGTCCTATATAATCATAAACACTTTTCCCATTCTTTTTGTCTATCATTTTAATGATGTGTCCGTCTTCTAATAATAGTTTTCGTTTATACATCATTCTTAATAAATATAAGTTTTGTAATAGTACTGAAGTTTCACTTTGGTTTTCACTATCATAAAACCCTTTTACATCAAAATAGTTATCACCATTCCATCCTTTGAATGTAGTCTTGTTTCTTCCGTAAAGGTTACACATCATCATAATTGATGGATAAAGGCTGTTATAATCCAGGCAATAAATATTTCCTACAAACTTTTCTCCAGCCGGGTATGATACATATCCGCCGTCAATTCTATCTTTCGCAAGTTCTGGAGTGAAGTCTTTATCATATTCTGGTTCCCATTTAAGGGCGTGACATATTGCTTTGTATACAACTTTTGCCATACTGTCAGTTAAATAATATTTTCCTTTAATATCTTTTTCTGGAACGAAGTCTTTAAATCCTTCAAAATATTTTTCCATAAATAAATAAAGCTTTTTAGTTATTTCAATATCTCTTTTAGTATATTTTATTATATCATCTTTTTCTTCTTTAGTCCATTTAGTTTTTTTCAATATTGAATAATCTAAATCTCCTTTTGCTGTTTCATCATTTACTAAGTCAAAGAATCTTGTCACTGCGTCTAACGAATATCTTAATAGTTCTTGCCCAACCATTCCTTTATTTGTTTTCATTCCGCCGGCCCTATTTAATAATATTTTCATCAAATCAACCATTCGTTTATACTCTAAAGAAATTCCTTCTCTCTCTAATATTGGATTATCATATTCTATATTATTATAACCTACTAAGAATTTATGTTCATCAATAAGTTTCTGAATACCTTCTTTATCATAATACGGTAATGTTCCTAGAGTATCTGTATTAAATGAATAATACCCAAATACTCTTAAATCATTTTTTTGTGCATTAGGCGAATCCCCGAATGCCGCTGTCTCTATATCGTATATTAATACATCCTCAAAATTTGGAGGACAAACATATTCTTTTTCTCTAATCATTTTTTATATTACACCAATTTTTTTATTTTTTTATATATTGTATATCCTGCTAATATTATTAAGTCTCTAAAAACTATTGCTATCATTAAACCAATTGTTGTGTATGCTAATATAGTCCATGCTAACATACTTGTATACCCTTGGGCTATAGAAAAATGTATCCCATAAAGCGTGACATATACTACAATCTTTAATGTTAAAATAATTCCAACCAATGCTATAATCACAATCAATTCCACAAAAGTTGTTGGGTCACTATATCCATATTTTTCTAAAGTCATATATTCTGCGAGACCGCTTAAAGTATATAGTGTTTCTACTTCTTGCATTCCGCAAGTTTCTACGGTTTCACCAGCATCTAAGCATGCTTGGTTTTGTATATTTATTCCTGTGCCTGCTATTCCACCAAGCATGAATAAACTCGTGCACACCATAAAAAACAATAATCTTAAAGGGCTCATACTTATTTCTCCCCGTAAAGCATTATTGCTAAAGCGCCGTTAGTTAATTGTGTCATTTCGTAACGATACCATTTTAGCTTAATCTTTTTTTCTTTAAGTTCTAATTCTATCTGGTCTATCCCTTGTTGGACCATTTGTTCGTACTGACTTAAATTTGCGCCAACAATGTTTTGTAATCCAGACCAAAAGTCTGCTAAAAAATGTTTTGTTACTACTTTAATTATTTGTATTCTTTCTTTAGCCATTTTGTCCTCTTAGTTTTGTGATGCACTCATTATTGACATAACTGCGCCAACTAATATTCCTATTAATCCTATTATTCTACACGCTCCACTCGCCCATCCTGGCATAGTGTAATGCGCTATCGTTGTTATTGTTGGTATAACCATTAATACTATACCAATAATTAGTATTGGGTTCAAGTTTGAATACCCACCTTCACTTAACATTTCTTCATTCATTTTTTATTCCTCTATTATTATTGGTTTTAAATCTGGGTTATTTATACTGCATACACAAACATTTTGTTGTATATCCCCTGTAAAATATAACCCGTGAACATCACATATATTTTTGCACTCAACTTCTGCGCGTTGTGATATTGAAGTGTCAACAATAAAATTTCCAAGTTTTAGTACTCCTATACATAATATAAGTATTGTTAAAACCCCGAATATCACGCTTGCAAACACCAATGCATTATTTGTTAAATTATTTTTCATTTTGTTTCACCGCCATAGTTAATTCATTTTATATTAATGTATTTAATAAGTGTTTTATTACCCAAGTAATTATGTTCGCAATTATGATTCCTAGTGCTATTCCTATTGTCATATATATAACTGTTTCTTTATTTAATTTATTTTTCATTTTTTGTTACCTCCATTGTTAATAAATATTTCACATCGTTCCATTCATACTTATTATACTTTATTGCTTTTTGTGCTATAACTTTTTTAATAAATCGTTCAACCGTTATTTGTAATGCTTCTGGTTGTTCGTCAGTGTGATTTTTTAATACTTTAACTACTTTTTCTATAGTGTCATATTTTCTATGTGATAATAATATAACTATAAGTTTTTCAGTTTGTGAGTCTGTGATTGTTTCTTTAACCACTATGTTTTTTGCTTTAATATCTTTAAGCTCTTGGGTTATGGCTTCACGCTTTTTTATTATTTTCTTAGTTTTTTCATCAACTTCTTCAGCCATTTCTGCAGCTTTAAGTCTTGATAATTTTATTATATCTCTATTTATTTCATCAATAATTTTACGCTTTTTGTCATAATCATCTTTCTCATTATCTAAAGTTTTATATAACTCCTGTCTATGGTAGACTAATTCGTCTAGTTCACTCAGTTGTTTCTTCTTCGCCATCGTTTTCTCCAAGCCATGAACCTGTAAA
>CAYXXQ010000190.1:0-6926 GCA_964469075.1 uncultured Rhodobacter sp. | reverse complement strand
TTGTGCCGCTGCACCGGCTACAGCAAGATCATTCAGGCGGTGATCCACGCCAACAACCCCTTGCCCGACCGGGTCGAGGCCAAGCCGGGTCAAGCGGTTGGCGCATCGGTAGAACGGCTGGACGGCCTGCCCAAAGTCACCGGGGTCGAGGTTTACGGCGCTGACGATATGCCGGCCGATGCGCTGCTGGTTCGCGCCATCCGCGCGCCGCATTACCACGCTGATTTCAGCTTTGACGATCTTGCAGCCTGGCAGGACCAAAACCCAGGCATTTTGGCGGTGCTGACGGCAGCGGATATTCCGGGGCAGAACCTGTTTGGCACCATCCCGGCGTTTGTCGATCAACCGGCTTTGGCGACAAGCCCGACACGGATGCGCGGCGAAGCGGTGGCGCTGATTGTAGGCGAACCTGACGCGATCCACGCCTTTGTCGACAGCGATTTTCCGATCAACTGGCAGGCGCTGCCACATGTGCTGACCACCAGCGACGCCCTAAAAAACGATGCCCCGTGCCTGCATTCGGGTCGCCCCGGCAACGTCATGACAACCGGCCAAGTGCGCTGCGGCAATGCTGACGCGGCGCTGGCAAGCGCGCCTTTTACTGCCGAAGTAACGGTTGAAACCGCCTATGTCGAACACGCGTATATTGAACCTGAGGCCGGTTTGGCCTGGCTTGAAGGCGACACGCTGATCATCCAGGCCTGCACCCAGGCCCCGGTGATGGATCAGGAAGAAACCGCGAAAATCCTTGGCCTGCCAAAGGCGCGGGTGCGGATCATTCCCTCGGCCACGGGGGGCGGGTTTGGCAGCAAGCTTGATATCTCGTTGCAACCGCTGATCGGGCTGGCGGCGCTGACGACCAAGCGGCCTTGCCGGATGGTATATTCACGTCAGGAGTCAATGACCTCAACCACCAAGCGGCATCCGTCGCATGCTGTGGCGCAAGCGGGTTGCTATGCGGATGGTCATATCACCGCCTTGCGGTATTGCGGCGATTTCAACACCGGCGCTTATGCCAGTTGGGGGCCGACGGTGGCCGGGCGGGTGCCGGTGCATGCCTCGGGGCCGTATCGTACGCCAAACTACGACGCGACGGCACGGGCGATCCATACAAACGGCCCGATTTCCGGCGCGTTTCGTGGCTTTGGCGTGCCGCAGGCGGCAATAGCCCAGGAAGTGTTGTACGAGGATTTGGCGCAAGCGACTGGCATTGATCCGCTGGAATTTCGCCTGCGCAACGCCTTTCGCGATGGCGACAAGGCGACGTTTGGGCAGGTGTTAACCACCACCGGCATTCACGAATGCCTGACTGCGCTACAACCCGTATGGGCCGAAAAACAGGCGGCAGTTGCAGCCTGGAACGCCAGCGAGCCACGGTTCAAACGCGGCATCGGGGTTGCGTCCTGCTGGTATGGCTGTGGAAATACCGGGCTGCCGAACCCGTCGACGATCCGCGCCGGCGTGCGGCCTGACGGGCAGGTCGTGCTGCATCAGGGCGCGACCGATATTGGCCAGGGGGCCAACACGGTGATCGCGCAGATTTTTGCGGATGCCGCCGGGCTGGCGCTGGACCAGATCGCGCTGGTTGGCCCGGACACGGCGCTGACGCCGGATTGCGGTAAAACCTCAGCCTCGCGCCAGACGTTTGTGACGGGCCGAGCGGCGCAGAAGGCGGGCGCGGCACTACGCGCCAAGCTGTCCAATTCCGGCGTGGGTGCGGCCTGGCGGGGGCTGGTTGCGGATATGCCGATCAACCCGCATGGCTATGTGATCGAGGTTGAGGAAACCTATGATCCGCCGACCACGCCTTTGGATCAAAACGGTCAGGGCAGCCCTTATGCGGTTTACGGTTATGGCGCGCATCTGGCCGAGGTTTCGGTCGATCTGGCGCTTGGAACGGTCAAGGTCAGGCATCTGGTGGCGGCGCATGATCTGGGACGAACTATCAACCCGATGTTGGCCGAAGGCCAGGTTGAGGGCGGGGTGGCGCAAGGTCTGGGCATGGCCTTGATGGAGGAATACATCCCCGGCCGCACCGAGAACCTGCATGATTATCTGATCCCGACGGCGGGTGATATGCCCGAAGTCACCTCGATTTTTATCGAGAAGGCCGACCCCGAAGGACCGTTTGGCGCGCGCGGGCTGGGCGAACATGTGCTGATCCCAACCGCACCGGCGATCCTGAACGCGATCCGCGATGCCTCGGGCGCGCGGATCACGCGATTACCGGCCTTGCCGCATCGGGTGCTGGCGGCAATCAAGGAGGCGGGACACCCACCCGGAGGACACCGATGACCGAACGCCCGGAAAAAATCCGCTGCGATGCCTGCCCGGTGATGTGCTACATCGCCGAGGGCAAGGCAGGGGCTTGTGATCGCTACGCCAATCAGGACGCCCAGATCATCCGCGTTGATCCGCTGACCATCCTGGATGCAAGGATCAAGGCCGGGGATGAGGTGAAACCGTTTCTGGCCGCTAACTGGGAAGGCCAAATCGCGCAAGGCGGTTTTGTCACCGCCCTTGGCGCTGGCACCACCTATCCCGATTACAAACCCGCACCCTTCATTGTCAGCCAGCAAATCGACGGCGTGGATATGGTGACTGTCGTAACCGAGGCGATCTTTTCCTATTGCGGCACCAAGGTCAAAATCGACACCGACCGGCATTTGGGGCCAGAGGCGGCAACTGTCAGGGTCAAGGGCGAAGCGATCGGCCATGTGATGACCAGCGAATATGGCAGCCAGATGCTGTCGCTCGGCGGCGTCGATCACTTGACCGGCGGCAGCAAGCCTGAGGGCCGTGTCACCTGCGATACCCTGATGCAATTGTGTAACCGGCAGGCGGTGGAAATGACGGTCGATGGCGGCTCAGCCGTTGTGGTGCAGGCCGGGCAGCCGCCGATTGTCGATGGCATTGCCGAACAGCGGATGCGGGTTGGCTGTGGCTCGGCCACCATCGGTATGTTTGCCAGCCAGTGGCAGGGGCTGGTGGATGAGGTTGTGGTGGTCGACGACCATATCACCGGCGTTGTCAGCGAACATCAGGCCGGTAAGGTGCTGGGCTGGAAAGACACCGGGATCAAGATCCTTGGCCGCCGTTCCACCCCCGGGCGGTATTTCCAGGTGGCTCAGCCGGGGCTTGGCTGGGGTGGCACGGATATTGAAGATCCGTTGGCGATCCTTGGCCCGTGGAACCCCAAAAAGGGCGCGAAACCGGGCTTGCGGCTGATGATGGTCAGCACAACCGGGGAGCAGTTCGGCTATTACGAGCTGGATCAGGATTTGCAGCCGGTCAAGATGGACCTGCCGGAGCGGTTGCGCCCCTCAGTCCGGTTGATTGACGAGAATTGCGAACCGGCGCTGTGCAGCGTCATGTTCATGGGCGGGGCTGGCGGAAGCTTGCGATCCGGGGTGACGCAAAACCCGGTGCAGCTGACAAGGTCAGTTAAGACGCAGGCCACGCGCGTGACCTGTGGCGGCGCGCCGGTTTATGTCTGGCCCGGTGGTGGGATTACGGTGATGGTTGATGTGACACAAATGCCGGCGATGTCGTTTGGCTATGTGCCGACCCCGGCGATCGTGGCCCCGTTGGAATTTACCATGACACAAGCGGAATATGCGCGGCTCGGCGGGCATGTCTCGGCGGTGCGCGATGTTGCCGATGTGCTGGAACATGGCGGCGAATACGGCCGCAACGCGCGCGCTATCGCGCCGCTGCCCGGTGGTTTGCCGTGGGGGCACGGCTAGATGCAAGGCCCCCTCGCCCGGATGCTGGATGCGCGGCGGTTGCATTTGCAGCACGGGCCGATTGATCTGATTGTTGAAGCCTTTGGGCCGGATTGGCACAGGGCACTGACCCAGGCCGAGGCGCGATTCCCAACGGTGTTGACCGGGTTGGTGGCGGAGCTGGATTTGCTGCGTGCACCCCTGAGGCTGGTGCGTCCGACCGGGCCGGTGGCGGTACGCATGACGGCAGCGGTTGCGCCTTTTCGTCAATTTGTCACCCCGATGGCGGCCGTGGCCGGCGCGGTCGCGGATGAGGTTTTGGCGGCGATGATAACCGGCTGTCGGCTGGACAAGGCCTATGTCAACAATGGCGGCGATGTCGCGGTTTGGCTGGCCGAAGGGCAGGAGCTGATCGCTGCGGTCAGTGATCGCGGCGATGCCGGGCGGGTCAGGTTAAGGGCGGATCTGGCGGCGCGGGGGATCGCGACATCCGGCTGGCGGGGGCGCAGTCATTCGCTGGGCATTGCGGATGCCGTTACCGTGGTTGCCCGCGATGCGGCGGTGGCCGATGTTGCCGCGACGCTGATTGCCAATGCGGTCGATCTGCCGGGGCACCCGCTGGTTGCGCGGGTGCCTGCCTCAGACATGTCGCCTGACAGCGACCTTGGCGCGCGGCTGGTGACAGTGGATGTCGGCCCGCTTGACACAGCTGAAATTCAGGCCGCCCTTGCGGCGGGGCAAAAGGCCGCTGCGGCAATGCTTGGCGATGGGCTGATTGCAGCGGCGGCGCTGTTTCTGGCCGATCAGACCGCCTTGGTCGGCGCGTTCCCGACCCCACAGATTTCCCATATTTCAGGAGAACATGATGCCCGATTTCAAACTGCGTAAGACGCTGCTGTTTGTCGAAGATATCCACCACGATGGCGGCCCGGTCGCGGCGGTCCCCCGGCAGCGAGCGGCGATTATCGCGTTGGTCAGCAACCCGTTTGCGGGCGGATATACCGAGGATTTGCAAAGTGCGATGGACGATCTGAAACCGCTTGGGCTGATGATGACCGACAAGCTGATCCAGGCCCTTGGCGGGGTTGACGGGATCGACGGCTATGGCAAGGCCGGGCTGGTTGGTGAGGGGGGTGAGTTGGAACATACCGCCCTTTGGCACGTGCCCGGCGGCTATTCGATGCGTGAGCGCTTGGGCGCGGCCAAGGCGATTGTGCCGTCGTCGATGAAGATCGGCGGCGTCGGCACGCGGATCGACATTCCGCTGGGCCATATCAACGCGGCCTATGTTCGCAGCCATTTCGACGCAATGGAAGTTGGCGTGCCCGACGGGCCAAAAACAGGTGAGTTGTTGTTTGCGTTGGCGATGACCAAAGGGCCACGGGTGCATGCCCGGATGGGCGGTTTGGAAGCAGCCGATGCCGCGGGCGAAGACGGTTTGCGTTAGGGCTTGGCCCCGGTCAATCGCCTGTCGCGAACGGGTCGATGGGATAGTTGACATGGCTCAGATAAAGGCCTTGCGGCGGGCACACCGGGCCGCAAGCGGCCCTGTCGCGCGCAGCCAATGCGGTGGCGACATCCTGGGGCTGCCAACTGCCGGCCCCAACCCGCTCGAGCGTGCCGACAATGCTGCGCACCTGATTGTGCAGGAACGAGCGCGCGCGGAAGTGAAACCGAAACTCGGTTCCATGCGGCACAGGCATCGCCATGACCTCCAACTGATCCAGCGATTTGATCGGGGAGGCTGCCTGACATTGGCTGGCGCGAAACGTGGTGAAGTCGTGCTTGCCCAGCAGATGCGAAGTGGCTTGGCGCATCGCCTCCAGATCAAGGTCATGGCCAACCCGCCAGACCTTGCCGCGATCATGCACAGCAGGGGCGCGGCGGGACAGCAAGCGAAAGGTATAGCGCCGCTCCACCGCTGAGAATCGGGCGTGAAAATCGGGTGGGGCCTTGGCGACCAGCAGAACCGCGACCGGCGCGGGCCGCAGGTGATAGTTGATCGCGCCTGCCAGACGAAACGGATCCCAGTCGCGCTGCATCTCGCAATGGGCGACCTGGCCTGTGGCATGCACGCCGGTATCGGTGCGCCCGGCGGCAATGATCGACGGCACTTCCGGGTCAAGCGCGCGCAGGGCTTCCTCCAGCGTTTGCTGGACCGAAGGGTGATCCTTCTGGCGTTGCCATCCACAAAACGGCGCGCCGTCATATTCGACTTTCAAAGCATAACGCGGCATGTTTCCCGCGATACAGTTTCAGGCAGTAATTGCCAATGGTTTCGCGCCGGAACCCGCCATTTCGATGCCAGCGACATACCGTCCGTGACAAGCATTTGCCTTTTGGCAATTGCGGTAGTAGCTTTTCTTTACAATTTGCTAATCAATTGACGGAGGCTGCAATGAGTATCAAACCCTTGCACTTAACTACTTTCCTGTTTCCCCTAGTTCTGATTATGGGGTTGTTTGCAACCTCCGCCTTCAGTGCGGAGTTGACGTTTCGGATCCGAAGTGAGCATCCCAAACAGGTCAGTCTTGAGTTTTATTCTCAAGACCGAAACCATGTCTGGCCTGGCAGTGGCGAGGTTTACATCCTGAAAGACTGGGACACGCATTCCTATTCGCTGTCCTGCAACTACGGCGAAAAGATCTGCTTTGGCGCCTGGGTGCGCAACCAGACAAGCACCTATTGGGGCGTTGGTTATAACGGCAACCAAAGCTGCACCAATTGTTGTGCGAAATGCGGATTTGGCGATGTCGAAACCCAGGTATTAAATCCTTAGAGACGATATTCATCGCAATATGAAGAAACCCGTCGCCCATCTGGTGCGCGGGTTTTTTTGTGGGGGTTTGGGGCAAACTGGCCGCTGAAAGCCAGCGACGCCCTGCCAGAAATTGGATGGTGCCCGCGGCCGGCATTGAAATTTTGTCTCACCTTGCCCGATACTGTACCGTAACTGCTTGATACTACGGCAAAACACTAATCAACTCTGATCCACCCTGTTCCATTTTGTACCATCCTATACTACATGTAGGGGTGGATAATGAGGTGGGTGTGAAATGGGTGCACTAAACAAGCTTACATCAACGCAAGTGAAGAATGCAAAGTCAGGAAAGCTCTCAGACGGCGGCGGCTTGTGGTTGCACAAAAGTGAATAGCCCCTAGTTTCCTAGACACCTTGCAGTTTCAGTTTCTGCTGCTGTT
>CAYXXQ010000189.1:0-6933 GCA_964469075.1 uncultured Rhodobacter sp. | reverse complement strand
TGAAAAACGTCGGCATCATCTGGATGTTGATGCCGCCGACATGAAACAGCGGCAGGATGTTAAGGGTGTGGTCATTGGGGGTGAAATCATGGGCGTGAAGGCTGATCACCGCGTTCCAGAACACCGCTTCCTGGGTGATCACAGCCCCTTTGGGCCGACCCGTGGTGCCTGATGTATAGACAATCAGAAACGGGTCGGACTGGGCGGCGTCGGTGGCAACCTCGGCCTCTTGATCATTGTCGTCGGTCAGGTGTTTTAGGCGGTCGTCAACGTTGACCGGGATTGTATGCAGACCATCAAGTGCTGTCGGCACGTCGCTGGCGAAATGGCTGTCGTGAAACAGATATTTCGCGCCGCAATCCTTGATCGCGTAGTTCAGTTCGGCTGGGGCCAGACGCCAGTTCAGGGGTACGATCATCAGCCCCAGACGGGCGGCGGCGAAGAACAGCGCGACCTCGGTATCGCTGTTCTTGCCGTAATAGGCGATGCGGTCGCCGCGCCCCAATCCCAGCCCGTGATGCAGCGCCGCCGCCAGCTGTTCGACCCAATCGGCGAAGGCGCGATACGTCCAGCGCTGGCCCTCAAAACTGAGCGCCGGGCGGTCTGGCTGGTGGGTGGCGTGGGCCGTAAGCCAGCTGTCAATCGTCTGGGATTTTGCGGTCACGTTCTATTCGTCCCGTTCGCCGGATTCGTAAAGCGTGCCTTTGCCCAGCATGTCCAGACACAGTTCGCTGGTCCAGGGCAGCATCAGCGAGCCACAGCGGCTGTCGCGATAGATCCGCTCCAGATGCAGGCTGCGCAGCATCGACTGGCCACCACAGGTGCGGATCGCCAGTTGTGCCAGCTCGTTGGCGTTTTCCATCACGGTATATTGCGCGGCCCAGGCGCGCAGCAGGCTGTCGCGGGTGGGGTTTGGGCCGGCCTCGGTAATTGCCTGAAACCACAGGGCTTTGGTCTGTTCCAGCATGATCCGCATCTGGGCGACGGCGATCTGTTTGGTCGGGTACATCCGGCGTTTTATTGGCGGTGTGCCTTCCATCTCGCCGCGCAGGTATTTGACGGTGAAATCATAGGCGGCCTGGGCCAGGCCGACATAGCTGGGGGTCAGGGTCATGAACATATGCGGCCAGCGCTTGGCGGCCTGAAAATAGATGCCCTGCGGCATCAGCTTGGCGTCGTCGGCGACGAACACATCCTTGAAGATCAGGTTGCGCGAGACGGTGCCGCGCATGCCGAGCGGATCCCAGTCGCCCTCGACACTCACCCCTTCGGCGTCGCGCGGTACCGCGATATACATGGTGTTGGCGCGGTCGGGCGTTTCATCCTTGCTGGTGATCTGGGTGCAAAGTGCGCCGTAATAATCGGCGTGGCCGGAGAGCGAGGCAAAGATTTTCTTGCCGTTGATGATCCAGCCGCCATCGACTTTCAAAGCCGTGGTGCCGAACGCCTTGGAGCCAGCAGCCGCCGCCCCGCCTTCGGAAAACGGCTGGGCGTAGATCGCGCCTTTATCAAGCACGCGGCGATAGTGGATTTCGCGGGTCTTGTTATGGTCGGCGCGCACGTCATCGGGCAGATCGAAATTGTCGATCAGAAAGCCCGACCACAGGCAGGAACAGACATGCATGTTGAAAGTCAGCGCGGTTGAACCGCAATAGCGCCCGATTTCGGCCGAGGTCAGCATGTAGGTTTTGAAATCGGCACCATGCCCGCCATATTCTTCGGGGATGGCGACGCCCATCATGCCGCTGTCAAAGAAATCCTTGTAGTTTTCTGTCGGGAAGGCGGCGTCGTTGTCATATTGCGCCGCGCGGGGGGCGAATTTTTCCTGGCCGAGTTTGCGGGCCAGCGCTGTCAGTTCGATCTGTTTGTCGGTCAGACCCCAGGTCTGGGGGTCAAAAATCGGGGCGTCTTGTTGGGTCATCTCAAGCTCCGTTTGCAGTCAGGAAATTCAGCAGGATCGTGTTGGTTTCATCGCCGGCCTCAAGGTTGACCAGATGGCCGGCACCCTTGATTTCGTGGTATTCGGCGTTGGGAATTTTATCGGCCATTCTCGCCATCGTGCGGGCCGGGGCGTTTTGGTCAACTTCGCCGGCAATCAGGCAACAGGGCATTGGCAGGCTGGCGATATCGTCGCGGCGGTTGAAGGTGACAAGGCAGCGGATGGTGTCGCGATAGCTGGCTTCGGGCACGGCGGCCATCGAGGCGGTGGCGGCGGCGCGGGCGGCGGCGCTGGCAATCGGGCCGGTGATTTGCGGCACGAAACTTGCGGCCAGCTCGGCCAGGGTATGGCCCTGATCCAGTGGTTTCAGGCGCGCCGCGATGAACTGATCCTTAAAGCTGTCGTCGCGCCCGCCAAAGGCCGGGGTGGTGCCGATCAGGGTCAGCGTTTGGGCGATCTCAGGGTAGAGGCAAGCGGTTTCCAGCGCGATCATGCCGCCGATGGACTGGCCGACCAAATGCGCCTTTGGGATGTCGAGGGCGGCCAGAAATTCCCGCAGGTTGGCCGCCAGCGCCGGAAAGCTGAGCGGGCTGATCGGGGTCGAGCCGCCATAGCCCGGCATGTTCCAGGCGATTACCCGGTGGCTGTCTGACAGGCCGTCAAGCTGCGGCGAAAAGCTGTCGGTGTTGCCACCGATGCCGTGCAGGCAGACAATCGGGATATCGCCCTGGCCGCGGTCGTCATAGGTGATGCCAGCGATGGTTTTCATGCGGTCAGCTTGCCATCTGCAACGACGCAAGTGTCGTCCACCGTGATGGTGCAGCCCATCATCGGCAAATCAAAATGGCCTTCGGTAAAGCGGCCGGCGAATTCATTGGCGCCGGTGGAATAGAGGAAATTGCCCGCGACCGCGCGCAGCTCGGTGGCGTTGCTGTCGCGCTTGTCATACATCGTCAGCGCCTCGTAGCGCGCGCCTTTGTGCAGGCCCCAGCCGACATGGCTGGTGGCGTAGGCTTCTTTATCGCCGAACGCCTCAAGGTACGTGCGCATCAGCCGGGCGTCGGTGCCCTTGCCTTCGATATTGGTGACGTAGTCGCCTTCAAGGGTGAAAATCACCTCGCTGTCGAAATATTTCTTGAACGTCAGGTTCATGTCGCCGGGCTGGAACACCAGGCGGCCATTGACGCTGCCGGCCTTGGGAAACGACACGACGATGCCGCCGGGCCAATGCGCCAGCGTGCCGGGTTTGTCCGTCCAGCCCCAGACGCCGACGGTGTTGTTGCCAGCCATGTTGACGGTCAGGTCAGTGCCAGCATCCGAGGTCACGGTCATCTGTTGGGCGCGACGGCACAGGCGCGCGGCGGCCAGGGTGCGATCCTTGAGATCCTCGTCCGGCATGGCGCGTTCCAGCATATCGGGATGCTCGTTTGAGATATTCATGATCCGCGCCCCGCCCTTCAGGATGGTGCCGGTTTGCGGTGCGTGCATCAGTCCTTCGAGGGTCAGATCAACGACGAAATCAACCGCAGCCAATGCCGCCACCGCCTTGTCCTGGCCGTTCAGCGCGACACAGGTGCCGGTCGAGCGCAGGATCGCAGGCGAGGTGTTGCCCGGCGTCGGCACCTTGATGTGGTAGTATGGCACCCCCATCCGGGCCAGCGCCAGTTCGGCCAGATGCACGTTCAGATCGCGGCTTTGGCTTTCGGACAGGATCACCGCCGTCTGGCTGGCATCCACCTTGCAGGCCTGAAACGTGGTTTCAAATGCGTCGATCCACTTGGCTTCGATCCGGTCATTCAGCACTGGCTTTCCCCCTGCGTGTAGGCTGCGACTTGACAGATTGTCGCGGTTTATTCTTGTTAAATAGATTACTTTGGATTATATGAAAAGTAATATTTTTGACTTTTCCGAAAGAGGGGCGAACATGGACAAGTCACAGGCGCTGCGCCGCGCGTTTGGCAAATTCGCAACCGGGGTTGCGGTTGTCACCTCATGCGACCCGGACGGCAACCCGATTGGCCTGACGATCAATTCGTTCAGTTCGGTGTCGTTGGAACCACCGCTGGTGCTGTGGTCTTTGGTCAACAAATCACCCAATCTGGATGTGTTCCGCAATGCCAGCCATTTCGCGATCAACATCCTGGCCAGCGATCAGACCGAGGTTTCAAACACGTTCGCCCGCCCGTCAGATGATCGGTTTGCCCAGGTCGACTGGTTTCGCGGCATTGCCGGGCTGCCGGTGATCCGCAACACCATCGCCACCTTTGAATGCCGCCGCACCATGACGATCGAGGCCGGGGACCATGTGGTTTTCTTCGGCTCGGTCGAGGATTGCGAACAGTGCGATCTGGAACCGCTGGTGTTCTTTTCCGGCCAATACGGGACGGCGCAACTTGAAACCTGAGGGGCAGAAAAACCCGGATACGGCGTCCTTTACCGACGACTATCTGCTCTATTTGCTGGCGCAGGCCAGCGCCGCCGCGTCCGAAGCGTTTCATGCGGAATTGGCGCGCGACGGCATTTCAGTGTCGACCTGGCGGATCCTGGCCTCCCTTTATCCTTCCGGGCGGCTGAATGTCGGCGCCTTGGCGCGGCAATGCCTGCTGAAACAACCAACTTTGACGCGGACGCTGGATCGGCTGGCCGAGGCCGGTTTGATCTGCCGTGACCATTCCGCCATTGACCGGCGCGGGGTGCTGGTGCGTCTGACTGACAAGGGCCGCGCGCTGGCGGCGCATAATGTCACCAAAGCGAAGGCGCATGAGCGCCTGATCCTTAAGGCCTATTCCGAGGCGGAGATCGCCCATCTGAAATCCCATCTGCGACAGTTGACGGATAGCAGTCGGTTGGCGGATCAGGCCTGATCGCTGGTGTCGCCGTCAGCAGTTGGGAAATCATAGCGAAACGTACAACAGGAGGCCCCGCCCAAAATGGTTTGATCGCGGGTCAGCCGGGCGTCGGGGTTGAAGCCCTCAACCATCGCGAAATCGCGGTTGCAAGACAGCACGGCACCGAGGTCTTCGATCCCAAGGGCGCGGTACATCTCGGCGTATCGGCAGCGGGTGACGTCAAAATCAAGCTTGGCTTCTGACTGCTTAAGCACCTTGATTTCCAGCGCCCCGCCTTTTTGCCAGAATTGCAGGGTTTCCAGAAACGCGTCTGCGCCGTCGCCGTATTCTGCCGACAGAGCAGCCCCCTGTTCGCGGGCCAGGGTGACGATGACATCGCGCACGATTTCAACCACCTTGTCGCGGCCAAAGGCGTTGGCCGGCGCCTCGATCACCGGGGCAAGAATGCGGGCTTCGGTCTCGCGGCGGGTCAGAACGCCGATGGTCTGGGTCAGGGTGTCGGGGAAATCCTGGGTCATTGCGGCCTCCTGTTTTCCGGCAGGGTAAGCGGCGGGGTCAGAACGGGCAAGGACATTCAAACCGTCGCTGCACGCCACCATCGGGGTGGAAAAGCGTCAGGCTTTCGGCATGCAGCATCAGCCGATCCGCCGCCGCCAGCGCGGCCCCGTCAGCATAAAACCGATCACCCAAAATCGGATGACCCAGCGCCTTGAGATGCAGCCTTAATTGATGGCTGCGCCCGGTTTTCGGCGTCAGGCGCAGAAGGGTCGCTTCCTTGTTTCGCCCGATCACCTGCCACCGGGTCAAGGCCGGTTTGCCGCTGTCATGGCAGATTTTCTGCAAAGGTCGGTTGGGCCAGTCAACGATCATCGGCAGGTCAATTTCGCCACTATCGCCGGGCAAACTGCCCCAAACCTCGGCAATATAGGTCTTTTCCAGATGCCGCCGTTCAAACTGCAACCCCAGATGCCGCTGCGCTGCTTTGGTCATCGCAAACACCATCAAGCCGGAGGTGTCCATGTCCAGGCGATGCACCAACAACGCCTCCGGATACGCGGCTTTGACGCGGCCTTCCAGGCAATCGCGATGCGCGGGCGCTTTGCCCGGCACGGATAGCAGGCCTGCCGGTTTGTTTACCAGCAACAGGGCCGCATCGCGATGGATTACTTCCAGCGGTAAAAGCGGCGGATCATAGTGAAAATCGCGCATCCCCCCTTTTTTCAGACAACTGACGCTGCGGCCAGTCAAAACTGGCGGCAAAACCGCTGGCAGGATCAGGCAGGCGCGTCTAGGTTTGCGCAGATCACGCGAAAAAGGACAGCCCATGCACCCGACTATTGAAAGAATGCAGCAAGTCGTCGCCTCGGGCGATGAAGGCGCGATTGAGACCATTTTGGCGGAAAACGTGCGTTTCATGCCGCCGACCTATTGGAAAACCTGGACCGGCCGCGCGCCGGTGGCGGCGGTTTTAGGGCATGTCGGGCAGGTCTTTTCCGATTTTCGCTATCGTCGTGTGATGGGCGAAGGCAAGGACTGGGCGTTGGAATTCCAATGCAAAGTTGGCGAGTTCGACGCCGTCGGGGTCGATTTGATCACCCTTGACGACGATGGCATGATCGCGGAATTCGAAGTCGTGATGCGCCCGCACAAAACCATCGGCGCCCTCAGGGACGCAATGAACGCCCGCGTCATGACCGACGCGCGTTTCCTGCAATTCCGCGACGCCCTTAGCTAGCAGCCACGCCCGCCTTCTTTATTGCCAAAATGCTCCCGCCGGAGGCGTCCTGACCTGAAAATCAGGCGCAGGTTAAACTTTCACACGCTCGGACTTCGGATCATAAAGCGGTTTCAGGGATGCAATCGCTTTGACCCGCACGCCCAACACGTCAATTTCATAGGACGAGGCCAGAACCTCGGCAGCACTTTCGCCCGGGCACGGCACATAGCCAAGCCCGACCGCCGCGCCAAGCGTGTGGCCATAGCTGCCTGACGACAGGTAACCGACGATCTGACCATCCCGCAGGACGGGTTCATTGTGGTAAAGCAACGGCTCGGGATCAGTCAGTTGGAATTGCAGCAGACGGGCGGCAAGCCCGGTTTCCTTTTTGGCCAGCACCGCGTCGCGGCCGATGAAATCGGGCTTGT
>CAYXXQ010000188.1:0-6945 GCA_964469075.1 uncultured Rhodobacter sp. | reverse complement strand
GTTTGTTGGGCGACATTCCCACAGTTTCGCATAAATAGCGGGCTGATGGCTGCGCCGGGGTTACAGGGCACAGAATTCGGCCTATAAAGTTTGAAACAAAGGCAGAGCAGAATGCCACAGAATTTCAACATACTGGCAATCGTTCAAGGCGGGCGGTTGCAATACGAGGCGGTGCTGTTCGCGGCATCTTTCAGGCAAGCCAATCCTGATTTCCAAGGTCGGTTGATCCTGGCTGAACCCCAGCCCGGGCCGCGCTGGGATTTTGACCCGCGCGTCACCAATCCCGATGTTCGGGAATTGCTGACGGTTTTGGGCGCGGAAATCATGCCGTTTGAAAGCCGGCATTTCGGCAGCTCCTACCCTTATGGCAACAAGATCGAAGGCCTTTCGGCCCTTCCCGCTGATGAGCCGTTTGTATTTTTCGACACCGACACGCTGTTTTTGGACGATCTTTCTACGGTCCCGTTTGATTTTGATCGCCCGTCCGCCTCAATGAAGCGCGAAGGCACCTGGCCCGAGATTGAGCTTTACGGCCCCGGCTACACCGCAATCTGGAAATCGCTTTACGACAAATTCGGTCTGGATTTCGCAAGTTCACTGGATGAAACCCAACCCGATGAATATTGGGAGCGATATTTATACTTTAACGCAGGTTGGTTTTACGGTGCCTGCCCGCAGGAATTCGGGGCCTTATTCACCGAATATGCGCTTCAAATCCGTGACGATCCGCCCGAAGAACTGGTTTGCCAGTCGCTGGATCCCTGGCTTGATCAGGTGTCTTTGCCGCTGGTCATTCATAAACTCGGCGGCGGGCGGGATGTCTTGCCGCGTGGATTGCTTGACGGATCTGTGACCTGTCACTGGCGAGTTATGCCGCTGCTTTTTGCCCGTGAAAGTGATCGCGTGGTTGAGGTTTTGCGGCAGGTCGCGGCCCCCAACAAGATCAAAAAAGTCATTAAACAGTATGACCCGTTCAAGCGGATGATCTTTCAGAACAAGGGTCAGAAAGTGCGGGATTTGTTTGATCGAAACGATCTGCCGATCAAAGAACAGAAGATCCGCAACAAGATCAAGTCGAACAAATTGTGGATGCGTTAGGCTTGTCGGCTGAGGTCTCGGAGTTTTAGGTCAGTCCAGCTTTGGCCATCAATCGTGTGGCTTCTTCGGCCAATAGCCGTTCTTCTGCGGCCCCGCGGATCGAGACTTTGCCGATTTCCATTAACAAAGGCGCGGCCAGCGGCGTGACATGCGGGGCGATTACGTGGTCAAACTTGCCGTTAATCCGCGCCAGCATTTCATCCAACCTGGCAAAGTCGATCAGTCCCTGCATCGCCTCTTCGCGGGTCAGGCGCAAAAGCAGGTGTTCCGGGTCGTATTTCACCAGGGTCTCATAAAGGATATCGGATGAAAACGTCGCTTGCCGTCCTGACTTTCGTTTGCCCGGCAGGTTCTTTTCGATCAACCCGGCAACGGTGGCCACATTGCGAAAACTGCGCTTCATCACCTGGTTGCCTGCAAGCCAGGTTTCCAAGCCCTCGGTCAAACCATCGCGGCGCAGAAACTGGCCGGGGTCGGTGATCGGCTCCAACCCCCAGATCAACAAAGCATAGTCGGTCGGCACGAAGCCAAGCGGATGCAGGCCTGCCAATTCCATCCGCCGTGTCAATAATAATCCCAGCGTTTGCAACGCATTACGGCCAGCAAAGCCATAAAAACAGGTGAAATGGCGTTGACCACTTTCAAAGCTTTCGACAAGCAGCCGATCACGCTTTGGCATGCGCGAAATGCGATTTTGCAGATGTAACCAGTCCCTTGTGTGGTCGGGCAAATCCGGCCAATCGCTGGCCTGAAGTTTGTCCAGAACCCGGTGCGACAGGATGGTTGAAGTTGAAAACTTGGTGCCTGCGAAGACCGCGATCTTTGGTTTTCGGGTGGCTTCGCGGCTGACTTCGACGGTCAAATCGCGCAGGGCCTCGTATTTCACCACTTCACCACCGATCAGAAACGTGTCGCCCGGGGTCAGGGTTGCGGCGAAGGATTCCTCGATCTCGCCCAGGGGTTTTCCGCCCCTGCGGTTGCGCAGTCGCACGGCCAGGGTCTCGGTATCTACAATCGTGCCAAGGTTCATGCGGATGGATTTACTGCTGCGCGGATCGCGAAGCACCCAGCGGTTATCCGGGCGCAGAATAAGCCGCTGCCACTTGTCATAAGCGCGAAGGGCGTAGCCGCCGGTGGCGCAAAACTGCAAGCAGTCGTCAAATTCCTGACGCATCAGGTCGCTGTAGGGGCCGGCAGTGCAGATTTCAGCGAACAAGTCATCGGCAATAAATCCGCCGGCGCAGGCCGCGATCAGGATGTGCTGGCACAAGACATCGCGCGGGCCACGGCCGCGGGCCTCGCCATCCAGTTGCCGGACTTCCACCGCCTCAAGGGCAGCGCGGCATTCGATCACCTCAAATCGGTTGGCGGGCACCAAAATGGCGCGTGAAGGTGCGTTGTATCGATGGTTGGCGCGGCCAATCCGCTGCACCAGACGCTTGATATTCTTGGGCGCGCCGATCTGAATGACCAGATCGACATTGCCCCAGTCGATCCCCAGATCAAGGGTGCCGGTGCAAACGATCGCTCTTAAACTGCCCGCAACCATCGCTTGTTCTACCCGTACCCTGGCCTCTTTTGAAAGTGAGCCGTGGTGCAGCCCGATCGGTAAATCGCCATCATTTGCCATCCAAAGCGCACGGAAAAACAGCTCTGCCTGGGCGCGGGTGTTTATAAAAACCAATGTGGTTGCGGCCTTGCGGATTTCCGCCAAAACCTCGGGAATGGCGTAATGCGCGCCGGCGCCGTTCCAGGGCGGGGCGGTTTCTGTGTCAAGGATGCGGATGTCAGGATCGGGGCCGGGATCGGCCACCAGAATGTCCTGCGGCGCGGCGTTCGGGGCCAGAAATGCCGCAAGGGCTGGCGGATTTTCAACCGTGGCGGACAAGCCAACGCGGGAAAGTGCAGGCGACAAGGATTGCAGCCGCGCGATACACAACATCAGTTGATCGCCGCGCTTACTTTCGGCAAGCGCGTGGATCTCGTCGACAATGATGCGCTTGAGGCCACGAAATATATGCGGCGCGTCTTCATAAGACAGCAAAAGTGCCAGGCTTTCAGGTGTGGTTAACAGAATGTCAGGTGGATCGACCCGCTGCGCCCGCCGCCGGGTCTGGGAGGTGTCGCCAGTCCGATCTTCAACCCGGATTTGCAGCCCCAAATCATCAATCGGTGCTTGCAGGTTGCGGCCGATATCTGCCGCCAAAGCCTTAAGCGGGGAAACGTAAAGCGTGTGCATGCCCTTGCCGGAACCATCCGCCAGATCGACCAGACTTGGCAAAAACCCGGCCAGCGTCTTACCGCCCCCGGTCGGTGCGATTAGCAGGCTGACGGGGTGGTCGGCACGCGACAGCAGATCCCGCTGATGGGGGTGCAAATCCCAGCCTTTACGGGCAAACCAGTGTTTAAAACCATCGGGAAGTGCATGCATGGCGCCGAGGTTACTGCGCCCCAGCGGCAGAGGGAAGTTCGCAATTTTCGGTCAGGATTTTGGCGGCAATTCTTCGATAAGCGCAGCTAACAAGTCAGGCAGTCGCGTGTCGGCACCAGAGGGTGCGGCGTCCAACGCTGACAAGACATCCTTTTTCAGGATTCCGATTGTGTTTTCAGGCGTGTAACCGTCGCGCGAAAACTCAATTTGATGAAAATTGGAGGTAAACCAGTTCTGGCCCGAACTTTTGTTGATCAAGTCCAGCAGCTTTTCCTCATCAAGCTGAAGGCTTTCGGCCCAATCAAGCACCATCCGCGTCATCACCGTGTTGCTTGCGGCCAGAAGGTTATTCAAAACCTTGGCCGCCATGCCACTGCCAAACGGCCCCATATGGTGAAAACTACTGCCCATCGCATCAAACAGAGGCTGAATTGCAGAGATGTCGTCCTTGTCACCGCCTTGCATGAACGACAATCGGCGCTCTTCGGCTGCGACCCTGGCACCAGACATCGGTGCATCAATCAGCCGGATATTCGCCGGAACCCGCGCCCGTAACGCCCTGACATAGCGCGGCGACAGGGTTGAACAGATGACAATCGTTTCAAGCTGCCCGGCGCACCCGATCAGGTTTTGATCAGTGAATAACAGCTGTTCGGTCTGGGTGATATCGCGCACAACGGTCACCAAAATGCGCAGGTTTTGACTGAAATCCTGCACACTATCGGTGATCGCATCCGCCAGATCGCTATGGGAGTTAGGCGCACGGATATCAAACCCCCGTGCTTCAAACCCTTGCGCACGCATCGCGCGCAGCATCGGTTCCCCCATGCGCCCGCACCCCGCCAGACCGACCCCGGTCAGGGCCATTCAGGTTTCCTTGACGAACAGATTGGACCACGCCCGGTCAATTAATTCAGGCGACATTTGCGGGGCGATACCCTCATAAGCGCAAATCGACAGCATCTGGTCGATCAAAAACGGGCTGTGGAAGTTGGCGAAAACACCGTCAACTTCGGGGTACCGGTTCTTAAGAAGATGCACGACAGCGCTTTCGTCTATTGGGATTTTCTTGGCCTGGCAGACGCGCATGAAAATTTGCAGAAACTCTTCCTGATTTGGTCCGTCCACCTTCACTTTGTATGCGATCCGGCGAAGGGCGGCGCCGTCAAACATCTCGGACGGCAGGTAGTTGGTAGAGAAAATCACCAACGTGTCAAAAGGCACAATGAACTTTTCGCCCGATTGCAGCGCCAGGATGTCATAGCCGCTTTCCATCGGCACGATCCACCGGTTGATCAGGGATTGTGGTGGTTCTTCCTGACGGCCAAGGTCGTCGACGATGAACACGCCCCCGGTGGATTTTAATTGCAGGGATGCCTGGTATGTCCTTGAAATGGAGTTATATTTCAGATCAAGCATGTCCAAAGTCAACTCCCCCCCGGTGATCACGGTGGGGCGGCGGCATCTGACATATCGGCTGTCAAACCGTGTTCCGCTGCGCCGCAGAGCGTTTGGATTGTCGCCGTTGCCTTCGGCCAGATCATGCACAATCGGATCATAAACCGAGATAACCTGACCCATATATTCAATCGCGCGCGGTACGAAAATCTTGTCGCCCAAAGCATCACGGATGCCGTTTGAGATGCTCGATTTCCCGTTGCCCGGCGGGCCATACATCAAAATGGACTTGCCGGAATTGATCGCTGGCCCAAGCTGATCCAACAGGCCATCGGGCAACACGAGATGCGCCATAGACTGGTTCAGGGCCTGCTTTGAAATGCTGATATCCTTGACAGCCTGCCGCTCGGTCTGGGCCTTGTAGTCGTCAAGCGGAACTGGCACGGAGCCATAATACTCCGACTGCGCCAGCGCATCCATTGCCCGCGCTTTGCCCGCGTCAGACAGTTCATAAACCATTTCTGAGCCGCCGCCGTCTTCGCGATTGCCTTTGGCCTCTAGCAGGTCTTGTGCGCGTACAATATCAACCAGTTCCTGGGTTAGCGCGGTGGGCAGGCTGATGGCTTCGGCGATGGTCGCGGTGGTGCTCAAGTGCCGACGGAACACGGTTTTCAGGAAAATGTCCCGCAGCATCACCATGCTAAGCCCGGTTTCTTCCAAACTGCGCGGCACAGGGGGTGCTTTGACGTCAATCGCCTGCATGTTCATGTTCGCCTCATGTGTTTGTTTTCTTTTTTTTCCAGTCTATCCTGTCCAGGGTTTTGCGACAACAAAAACCAAACTGGCTTTTGCATCCGCAAATCTGGGGCGTTAAGAATAAAAAAAGTCTGAAAGGGCATAGCGATGAATAGGCCTTCGGCAGGGTTGTATCTGGGATTTTTGCTTGCTGTACTTGCGATTCAGGCCCTGCTGCTGCTGGGCAAAGGGATTTTGCTGATCGACCAGCATGAGGGCGATGCGCTGCATGTGCTGCAAATCGCGCTTAGGATGGGCGAAGGCCAGTGGCCGCATCTGGATTTCACCACGCCGATAGGGCTGCTGGCGTTCATGCCGATTTCCTGGCTGATTTCGCTGGGCGTTGGGGCAGGCCACGCGCTGATGGGCGCTATGATTCTGTTTTCCGCTTTGATGATCCCGGCGATCTGGTGGGTTGGCTTTTCACGCCTGCCGTCCTGGTTGGCCTACGGTCTGGGCGGATTTTTGATCGTGCTGACCACCGCGCTGGTTTACGGCGGAGAGGTGCAAGTTACCTCAATTTCGATGTATTATAATCGCTGGGCCTGGGCGGCTGCCTTCCTGCTGGTTCTTGTGGTGATGTTGCCTTCCACTGTGGAAAGCCAGGCCGGCGACGGCTTCGTTCTTGGCCTTGGACTGGCCTTTTTGTTGTTGTCCAAGATCACCTTCTTCGTGGCCTTTTTTCCTGGCGTCTTCATCGCGCTGGTATTGCGCCAGCACTGGGTGGCGATGATGGTGGCAACCCTTGCCGGGGTTCTGGTGCTGGCGGTTGTCACCTTGTTTGGAGGGGTTGAGTTTTGGGCCGCCTATCTGGGCGATTTGCGGTTGGTCAGCGGTTCGGGCATTCGATCACAGCCAAGCGCATCCCTGCCGGTCCTGCTGGTCGGGCCAAGCTTTCTGGCCGCCAATCTGTGCCTGCTGGGGGGCATCATTTTGTTGCGACAGGCCGGGCATATGCTGGAAGGGCTGGTGCTGCTGTTGTTTGCGCCGGCTTTTGTCTATGCGACGTATCAAAACTGGGGTAACGACCCTAAATGGTTGATATTACTTGCGGTTCTATTGCTGGCGCTGCGGCCTGACCGGCACGTCAACAATCCTTTTGGCTGGAATGTCGGGCGCGCTCTGGGGATTGTCAGCCTGCTATCGCTGGCCCTGATCCTGCCATCGATCTACAATCTGACATTCGCCAATCTGCGGCATGCGCGGATGTCGCGCGAAGGGTT
>CAYXXQ010000187.1:0-6947 GCA_964469075.1 uncultured Rhodobacter sp. | reverse complement strand
GGTGCAGGCTGATGAATTATCTGATCACGGGTGGGGCCGGGTTTCTGGGCATCAATCTTGTGCGCTATCTGCTGGCGCGCGGCCATGCGGTGCGCACCTATGACATAGCACCTTTTGATTATCCCGAGGCCGACAAGATCGACATCCTGCAAGGCGATATCCGGCATCGCAACCTGTATGAAGCGGCGTTCAAGGATATCGACATCGTCGTGCATTGCGCTGCCGCCTTACCGCTTTGCCCGAAGGAAGAGATTTTCTCAACCGATGTCGATGGCACCCGGATGCTGCTGGAAACCGCGACCGATCTTAAGATCAAGCGCTTCATCCATATCTCGTCCACCGCGGTTTACGGCGTCCCTGATCACCACCCGCTGACCGAAGCCGATCGCCTGATCGGTGTCGGCCCGTATGGCGAAGCGAAAATTCTGGCCGAGGAAGCCTGTGATACTTTCCGCGCCAAGGGGCTTTGTGTGCCAGTGCTACGCCCGAAATCCTTTATCGGCCCGGAGCGTTTGGGGGCGTTTGAACTGCTTTATGATTTTGCGTTTGACGGCCATAATTTCCCGGTTCTTGGTGCTGGCAACAACCTTTATCAACTTTTGGATGTCGAAGACCTGTGTGACGCGATTTATCTTTGCGTCAACGCTGATACTGCAATTGCTAATGACGTGTTCAACGTCGGTGCGGCGCGCTTTGGCAGCCTGCGCCAGGGGTTTCAGTCGGTTCTGGACAAGGCCGGATATGGCAAGAAAATCATTGGCTTGCCCTTAGCCCCCGCGATTTGGACCCTGCGTCTGTTAGAGGTTTTGGGCCTGTCGCCACTTTACAAATGGATTTATGAAACTGCCGGTAAGGAAAGCTTTGTCAGCATCGACAAAATCCAGAATAAGCTTGGATTTCAGCCGAATTTTTCCAATGAGGAAGCCCTGCTCCGCAATTATCGTTGGTATCAGGACAACCGCGACCGGATTGCCAAAGGCAGCGGTTTCACCCATCGCCAGCCCTGGAAACGCGGCGCGCTGACGCTGGCGCGCTATGTGTTTTAAGCGGCGCGCCCCTGTCGGGAGTATCAGCGGCAGATAACCCGCCGCCAACGTCGCATTTGGACTTGCGCAACCCAGGCACAGCAGAAAAACTGCCGGGATCGCAACCTGAAAGATCTGCCCATGCCTGCGCTTTGTGACTCCGGTGGTTTGCCAAATGCGCATTGTGTTTTGCGTGATCTATGCACCCGAAGCTGGGGTGAAACCTGCGTCATATCCCTGGCAAAATACCCCGACGCCGGGGTCAGATCGTGACGCAACCCCTATACGTTCAGCGGCGGATATCTGACGGCATCACCCTGATCCAGGAACCCGGCGTCGCGAATTTCATGCGCTGCAATATCTGGTTTATCGAAGGTCGCGATTGTGATCTGGTGATCGACACCGGTATGGGCCTCAGTCCGCTGAAAAGCTTTCTGTCCCAAGCCCGCGAAAAACCAATCAAGGCGATTGTCACCCATTGTCACTTCGATCATTCCGGCGGGCTGCACGAATTTGACTGCCGATTGGGCCATCGGTCCGAGGCTGCAATCCTGCGCGCACCAACGGCATCCAATGTGGTTTACGACGGCGACTGGCCAAAAATCGAGATTGTCGATCGCCGGGTTCATCCCGGTTTTGACCCCGAAACCTACGCGATCACCCCGGCCCCCCTGACCGGTTATCTGGATGAGGGCGACGTGATTGATCTGGGAAATCGGGCTTTTCAGATCCTGCATCTGCCGGGGCATTCGCCCGGCTCTATCGGGCTGTGGGACAGGAAAGCGGCCACCCTTTTCAGTGGCGACGCGATCTATGACGGGGCACTTTTGGACAATCTTTACCATTCAAATCCAGAGATCTATCGCCTGACGCTGGAGCGCCTGATGACGCTTGGGTTGGAGCGGATACATGCCGGCCATTTCCCGTCCTTTGGCTGCACGCGACTGGACGCGTTGGCGCAGGACTATCTGGCCGGGCGCAACACCATCGTCGATGTCACCACCTGGTATGATGCGCAGATTAAGCTGACGCCTGATCTGTTTGCCGATCAGGATTGGCACGGGGTCACCTATGATTAAACCCGCGTCTGACAAGGCACCCAGCTTGATCCTGTTTGCCGCCGCCGCCGTCTGGGGGTTTTACTGGCTGCCGCTGAGGCAAATTCAGGAAGCCGGATTAACCTCGACTTGGGGGGTGGCGTTTTTCAATGCCTGCCCGCTTATCGTGATGATCCCTTATGTCATTCTGAAGCGCAAAACCCAATTGGTGGCGGTCAAACGGGTTCTGATTATCGGCATGCTGACCGGCTTCGGCATGAGCTTTTATGCCATCGGTCTTGTCACCTCGGGCGTCATCCGCGCGACATTGCTGTTTTACCTGACGCCGATCTGGTCGACCTTGATTGGCGTGATCTGGCTGAAAGAAAGGTTAAGCCCAGGGCGGATTATCGCGATCATGCTGGGTCTGTTTGGGCTTTATCTGTTGCTGTCAAGCGTCAGCGAAACCTCGGCGCCGCTGAATATCGGTGATGGGTTTGCGCTTTTGTCCGGGGTATTCTGGGGCCTTGGCGCGGCCTGCATGAAACGATGGCCCGATGCTCCGACGGTGGCGGCCTCCACCGCGCAGCTTGCTTTTGTGTTGCTGTCCAGTGCTGTGGTCGCGCTTGTGATATTTGGCGATCCATTGCCTGCGACCGGCGCTTTCCTGGCGGCCTTCCCGGTGGCCTTTGTCGCCTCAACCCTGGTATTTCTGCCCAGCTTGATGGCGGTATTTTGGGCCTCGAAATATCTGTTTCCGGGGCGGGTTGGCTTGCTGATGATGTCCGAAGCCCTGATTGCCATCCTTAGCGCAAGCTGGCTGTTGCCCGCAGAAAGCCTAAGCCCCTGGCAATGGGTCGGCGGCATCATCATTTTGTCGGCCTGTCTGGTTGAAGTGGCCAGCAAGGACGAAAAGGCCTAACAGTTGATGCAGTCCGCAGGATAGGCGCGCCAAAAAGCACTGCCCAAAAAACGACCCAGTGAAGGAGAAATCACATGCCCGGCCCGATGACGTTTAATGATTTGAAAAAGGCCACCCAAAGCGGGGCCGTGGATACAGTTTTGGTGTGTTTTCCCGACATGCAGGGCCGCCTGCAAGGCAAGCGATTTGTGGCGCGGCATTTCATCAATAGCGCTTGGCGCGAAACCCATTGCTGCAACTATCTGCTGGCAACGGACCTGGAAATGGCGACGCCGCCGGGATACGCCGCTGCAAGCTGGCAGGCGGGTTATGGCGACTATGTGATGAAGCCCGATCTGACCACGATCCGCCCTTTGCCCTGGCTTGAAGGCACAGTGATGGTGCTGTGTGATCTTGAGGATCATCACGACCACCAGCCGGTGCCACATGCGCCGCGCGCCATCCTGAAACGCCAGATCGCAGCACTTGATGGTTTAGGGTATGAGTTGATGGCCGCGACCGAGCTTGAGTTTTTTCTGTTCAAAGACAGCTATGACGATATCCGCAATTCCGGCTTTCGCAACCTGACCCCGATCAGCGGCTATAACGAGGATTATTCGATCCTTCAGACCAGCCGCGAAGAAGGTATCATGCGTCCGTTGCGCAATCATCTATATGCCGCCGGGGTGCCGGTTGAAAACTCCAAAGGCGAGGCCGAAACCGGTCAGGAGGAGTTGAATATCCGCTACGGCCCGGCCCTTGAAACGGCGGATCACCATGCCATTGCCAAACACGCAACCAAGGAAATCGCTTGGCAACAAGGGGTTGCCGCATCTTTCCTGCCGAAATGGCACAAGGACAAGGTCGGCAGTTCTGCACATGTCCATCAAAGCCTGTGGCAGGACGGCACCAACATGTTTCACGATCCCAAGGGCGATCACGGCATGTCGCCTTTGATGCGCGCCTATTTGGCAGGGCTGATAAAATACGCCCCTGATGTCACCTATTTCCTGGCTCCCTATGTCAACAGCTACAAGCGGTTTCAGAAAGGCACATTCGCACCAACCAAATCCGCCTGGTCGGTCGACAACCGCACCGCTGGCTACAGGCTGTGTGGCGAGGGCAGCAAATCTGTGCGGCTGGAATGTCGGATCGGTGGTTCGGACCTGAACCCATATCTGGCGATTGCCGCGCAGATGGCGGCTGGCATGGCCGGCATCAACGAGGGCCTGGACCTGGCCCCGCCAGTGCAGGGCGACATTTATGCCGATGAAAACGCGCCGGATATTCCGCAAACCCTGGCTGATGCCAAGGCTGCGTTGCATGGTTCTGACATGTTGCGGGCGGCCTTTGGGGACGCGGTGGTCGATCACTACGCCCGCGCGGCAGCGTGGGAGTTGGAAGAGTTTGACCGCGCCGTCACCGATTTTGAAATCGCCCGTGGTTTTGAACGTGCATGACCTGACGGCACGATCCCGCCAGTCCCGGTTTTGGCAATGGCGGGGCGGAGTCAGCTGTGCATAATCGCCTTATAACACATGTGCCTGTGGCCCATCATGACCGCAGCCCAACAGGAGCCTTTAGAAATGACCGATCAAACCCGTATCGTGCTGGCAAGCCGCCCCAAAGGGGTGCCGGTGCCGGATAATTTCCGCCTGGAAACCGGCCCATTGCCTGACCCCGGCGAGGGGCAGATGCTGCTGCGCACGATCTGGCTGTCGCTTGATCCTTACATGCGCGGCCGGATGGATGACGCGAAATCCTATGCCGATCCCGTGCCGCTGGGCGGTGCTATGGAAGGCGGCACGGTGTCCGAAGTGATGCAGTCCAACCACCCGAAATTCAAAGCCGGTGACATCGTTCTGTCACGCACTGGTTGGGTCAACCGTGCGATCTCTGATGGTACGATGACGATGCGGATTGACCCGAAGGCGGCCCCGATCTCAACCGCTTTGGGGGTGCTTGGCATGCCGGGGCAAACTGCTTGGGTCGGGCTGAACGAAATCGGCAAAGCCCAGCCCGGGGAAACCGTGGTTATCTCGGCGGCAACCGGTGCGGTTGGCAGTCTGGCCGGGCAATTGGCCAAGGCCAAAGGCATGAAAGTGATCGGCGTCGCGGGCGGCGCTGAAAAGTGCCGCTATGCAGTTGAAGACCTGGGTTTTGACTCCTGTCTTGACCACCGCGCCGCGGCAGATCCGCGCGCGCTTGGGGCGCAAATCCGGGATGCAGCGCCAAACGGCGTTGATGTCTATTTTGAAAATGTCGGCGGCAAAACGCTTGAGGCCGTCATCCCCAACATGAACGCTTTTGGCCGTATTGCGGTCTGCGGCATGATCGCCTGGTATTCCGGCGAAGGCGTGGCCGAGGCGCCGCCGCTGCCCTTCGCTTGGCGCGCGATCTTAACCAACCGGTTGCAGGTACGCGGCTTCATCGTCACCGATCACGCGCATCTATACCGCGATTTCATCGCCGAGGTCGCACCACTGTTGCAAGCCGGCAAGATCAACTATCGGGAGACCATTGCCGATGGCCTGGAAAACGCACCGGCCGCTTTCCTGAACCTGCTTCAAGGCCGCAACTTCGGCAAGCAACTGGTGCGCGTCGGCGCTGATCCTGCCGCCTGAAACCGACGATTGACCGGCAATTAGGGATCAGGGGCAACGCGGACCATCTGCTTGCCCCTGTTCTGGCCTGCCAACAATCCAATCAGCGCTGATGGGGCGTTTTCCAGCCCTTCAACGATGTTTTCGGTCACCTTGATCTGGCCGGATTTGACCCAATGTTTCAGCGCGCGCAGGGCCTTGGCGTCCTCTTGCGCGAAATCCATCACGATGAAGCCTTCCATCCGCAGCCGTTTGACCACGACCAGGCCGGGCAGGTTGCGCGGGCCTGCTGGATTGGTGCTGTCATACTGGCTGACAGCGCCGCAGCAGACGACACGACCGCGATCGTTCATCAAGAACAACGCGGTTTCCAAGACCTGGCCGCCGACATTATCAAAATAAAGGTCGATCCCCGCAGGGCAGGCGGTTTTCAGCGCCTTGAAAAGACCCGGATCACGGTAGTCAACACAAGCATCAAAGCCGAGTTCGTCGACAACCCAGGCGCATTTTTCTGCCCCCCCGGCAATGCCGACCACCCGGCAACCCAGCGCCTTGGCGATCTGCCCGACATACCCCCCAACTGAGCCCGCTGCCGCCGACACCACAACCGTTTCCCCTGCCATCGCGCGGCCAACCCCGATCAGGCCGTGAAAGGCGGTTTTGCCGGCGATGCCGTAGACCGAAAGCAAGTTGGACAATGGCCCGCCTTCTGGCAGTTTCTGGCACTGCCGGGCCGGGCGGGTGACGTAATCCGACCAGGTGCTTTCTGCGGCCACGATATCACCTGGCTGCAAGCGTTTGTCGCGGCTTTCGACCACCTGACAGATGGCATAGGTGTGCATCGCATCCCCGGCCTTGACCGCATCGCGGTACGTGGCGCCCTGCATCCAGGCGCGGTTGGCCGCGTCAATGGACATCAGGATTGTTTTCAGCAGAACCTCGCCCTCGCCGGGGGTTGGCATCGGGGCTTCGTTCAGCGCGAAATGGGTTTGGGCCAGCTCGGACTTTGGCAGTTCGGTGACGATCACCTGTCGGTTTGTCATGGGATATCCTTTGGTTTCAAGGTTTTGTCAGGCGCGCGTGTCGCTCCAATAGGTCAGGGCGGCTTTCGCGACGACCGCGCCCTGTTCTTGCAGAAAGTGCCCGCCATCCGCGATTTCAAGCGGCTTTGGGCAGCCCTTGATCGCCTTTTGCAGCGCCCGCATCACCGGCGGGCCAAGTACGGGATCCTGCATGCCGATGGCCAAGAAACTGTCACCAGTCCAGTCCTGCTGGAAGAACGAAAGCGCCTTGCGCGACACCTCCACCCCGTCCATGTCAGGCGCAGTCATCACCATTTCAGGAAAGCGCCGCACCCCGGCCTTGTAGGTGACATCCGGGA
>CAYXXQ010000186.1:0-6962 GCA_964469075.1 uncultured Rhodobacter sp. | reverse complement strand
AAAGATGATGAAACTGATGAACAGAAGCGTCGGGATGGTGAACAGCAACCGCCGGATTGTGTAGTTCAGCATGAAGGGCGCCTCGGTTTAGCAGTCTTGTGAAAACGAGATAAGGGCCTGCCCCGGAACGGGTCCGGGACAGGCCAGATCAGAACTTAGTTACGGGTCCAGTCAGCTGCATTCCACAACTCGCTGTCCCAGGTGTTCAGCTTGACGCCGCCCAGCGAATTGGCATGGGCAGATACGCGGCCACGGTGAACCAGCGGGATCATCGCGCCTTCCTGCATCAGCATATCGTTCATCGCTTTGGCAATGCGCGCACGCTCGTCGATGTCCGCAGTGCCTGACAGTTCGGCAGACAGTGCATCATAAGCCGGGTTACAATAGCGCGGCATGTTGCTGCCCAGCCAGTTGTTCTGCGGCGTCGGGATTTCGGCACAGGTCCAGCTGTTCATATAGGCCTCAGGATCGGTGCCATTGAACAGGTTGGTGTACATCTCGATATCCGAGAAGTGCTTTTGGAACGTGTCAGGCGAGGATTGATCGCCGCCAAAGAAGACCGAGGCCGAGATGTTTTTCAGCTCAGTTTCAACACCGATTTCAGACCACCACTGTTTGACCAGGGCTTGCGTGTCCTGACGAACTGCGTTGGTTGAAGTTTGGTAAAGGATCGACAGACGCACGCCGTCTTTGGCGCGAATACCGTCGGAGCCTTTGGCCCAACCAGCCTCGTCCAAAATCGCATTTGCTTTTGCGATATCTTGAACCAAGCACTCGTCATTGGCTGTTGACGCATAGATCGCAGGCGCAGGCAGCACGTTACAGGTGGCTTTGCCCGCAGCCCCATAGCCGACTTCGGCCAGGGTATTGCGATCAATCGCGATGGACAGCGCACGACGCACGGCCGCATCTGTCAGGAACGGGTGAGGCCCGCCTTCAAGGGTCGACCGTTTGTCACCAAGGGCCGGATCAGGGTTCGACAAGTTAACCATCATCCGCTCAACACCGGTGCCGAACGCCGACACAACCGTGCCTTTGCCAGCCCCTGCCATCTGCGTCAGGATCGCCGGGTCGATTTGCAGGTTCCAGGCGTAATCAAACTCACTCGTTTCCAGAACCGAGCGTGCCGCCGCTGCTGCATCACCGCCGCCTTTGAAGGTCAGCGTTGCGAAGGCCGGTTTGCTGGCATCGCGGTAATGCGGGTTGGCTTCCATGGACACCACGTCATTGGCGCGGAATTCCGTTACGCGGAACGGGCCGGTGCCGTGCGGGCCAAAGTTCTGCTCTGTGCATTCCGGGGCTTTGGCGCCCATGCAGTCACCAAACTGTGCCGCCTGAATGATCGGGCTTTCGCCGCCAACAAACGGGCCATAAGGGAAGGGCTTGGGCTTGCTGAACGTCACTTTGACGGTCAGATCATCCAGCGCTTCGACATTGGACACATCCGAAAACTTGGTCAGCTGCTGACAGCCACCAGCCGGGTCCATGCAGTAGTTCGCTGTGAACACCACATCCGCCGAGGTGAAAGGCGTGCCGTCCGACCAAGTGATCCCGGGGGTGATTTTCCAGGTGATCGAGGTCAGATCCTCAGACACGCCGCCATTGGCCACTGTCGGGATTTCATCGACCAGCCAGGCTACCATATTGCCGTTTTCGTCATAGCGCGCCAGAGGCTCGATAACCAGTGACGAGGCTTCCACATCCTTGGTGCCGCCCGACAAGAACGGGTTCAGGATCGAGACAGCTTGCCAATATATGATATTGACATGGCCATCGCTGCCCCGCTCGGCATTTGCCGCCGGTGCAAGCGCGACTGCCGCGGCTGCTCCCAATAAAATTGACTTGAACTTCATGGTCTTCTCCTTGTTGATTTTGCTCGTTATTTCCTCGGGCCGGGCAGTTGATCTGCCCTTACTTCTTATTGATCCATCAAATGACAGGCGACATGGCGGCCATCACTTAACTGTTTGAATTCAGGTATATCGCGCTTGCAAATTTCCATCACACGCGGACAGCGGGTGCTGAAATTGCAGCCCGGTGGCGGGTTGGACGGGCTTGGCACATCGCCCTGCAAAATGATCCGGTCGCGGCTGTTTTCAAGCGACGGGTCAGGTTCAGGCACCGCTGATAGCAGCGCCTCGGTATAGGGGTGTTTTGGGTCGCCATAAAGCTGATCGCGGGTCGCAAGTTCGACCACCTTGCCCAGATACATTACCGCCACCCGTGTCGCCAGATGTCGCACCATCGACAGATCGTGGCTGATGAACAGATAGGTCAGCCCAAGCTTTTCCTGAAGGTCTTCCAGTAGGTTCACCACCTGCGCCTGGATCGACACATCAAGGGCCGCAATCGGTTCGTCACAGACGATGAATTTCGGGTTCAAGGCCAAAGCCCGGGCGATGCCGATGCGCTGACGCTGGCCGCCGGAAAACTCATGCGGGAAGCGGTTGGCGAAATCGCGGTTCAGACCAACCGCGTCCATCAGTTCAAACACCCGCTCCATCCGCTGTTTTTTGGTCAGATCGCGGTGTTCATCCAAAGGTTCGGCAATGATCGACGCGACCATCATCCTTGGGTTCAGGCTGGCCTGCGGATCTTGAAAAATCATCTGCATTTCCGGGCGCAAGCGCCGCAGCTCATCGCCCTGAAGATCAGCGATTTCCTGGCCGTTCAACTTGATCGAGCCGCCGGTGACATCATAAAGCCGCAGGATCGCCCGCCCGGCTGAGGATTTGCCGCAGCCACTTTCCCCAACCAAACCAAGGGTTTCGCCCTGCTGGATGGTGAAACTCAGATCATCGACCGCCTTGACTTCACCGACCTGACGGCGAAACACGCCCTTATAGATAGGGAAATACATCTTCAGGTTTTCAACCTTCAGGATCGGCGCCTTGGCATCATCCAGCATCGCGTTTCCCTTCGGTCGTCTCGTCGGCTTTGGCGTCCCAGAAACAGGCAACATCATGCGATCCACTGCGGGTTTCGATCACCGGGTTCTTTTCGGCGCAAACCGGCAAGGCATGCCGACAGCGGTCGCGAAACGGGCAAGCGGTGGGATGCGCGCCAAGGGCCGGTGGCTGGCCTTCGATGGTGCGCAGCCGTTCGGCGCGATCCCCGGTCACATGTGGCAAGGTTTCCAACAGGGCGCGCGTATAGGGGTGCAACGGATTGGCGAACAAATCCCGCACGGGGGCCTGTTCGACGATCTGCCCGCCATACATCACCATCACCCGGTCCGCGATGCCGGCAATCACCCCCAGATCATGGGTGATCCAGATAATCGCCATCCCCAGCTTTTGCCGCAGCTCCCGCACCAGCTCAAGGATTTGCGCCTGAATGGTCACATCGAGCGCCGTTGTCGGCTCATCCGCGATCAGCACTTTTGGGTCACACGCCAGCGCAATCGCGATCATCACCCGTTGACGCATACCGCCGGAAAACTGGTGCGGAAAGTTTGACAGACGCGCCGCCGCGTCAGGAATGCCGACAAGTTCCAGCAGTTCAACCGCCCGGGTGCGGGCCTGTTTCTTGTTTAATCCCATATGCTTGCGCAGCGGTTCCATGATCTGAAACCCCACCGAGAATGTCGGGTTCAGCGAGGTCATCGGATCCTGAAAGACAAACCCGATCCGGCTGCCGCGTATATCGCGCAACTCGTCCGCCGTCATTTTCAGAATGTCGCGGCCTTCAAACATCACGCTGCCGCCGCGGATTTCCGCCGGTGGCATCGGCAGCAGCCCGATCAGAGACATCATCGTCACCGACTTGCCCGAGCCGCTTTCCCCGACAACACCCAGAAGTTCGCCGGGGGCCAGATCAAAGCTGACGGAGTTCACCGCGTGAACCTCACCACCCCTTGTCGTGAATACGGTTTTTAGGTCCGATACATCAAGTATCGGCGCAGCCCCGTCGGGCATAGGCAGTCTCCCCGGTCGATCCCCACTGATCCGATAAAGGCAGACTTTACCGGTCGCAGTTCTTGTTTGCAGTCAGACTAAACATGAAAAGCCGATTGCGGCAACTAAGATTTTCCGGGCACAATGTTTTTTGGCGGCACCCGGCAAAGGCCCCAGCGTCAACTTGACCTCGGCGCGCCGCTGGCACAGTCTTTGCCGCAGAACAGGGAGTTGACAAAAATGCCGATGCATCTGACACCGCGTGAAATGCTTGAAAAACTTGTGTCTTTTCCCAGCGTTTCCAGCGAAAGCAATCTGCCGATTATCCATTTCATCGCCGAATATCTGGACAGCCACGGCGTCGAATCGCATCTAGTTTATGATGCGACCGGGCAAAAAGCCAACCTTTACGCCAATGCTGGGCCGATGTTGGAAGGCGGGGTCGTCTTGTCAGGCCATACCGATGTTGTGCCGATCACCGGCCAGGATTGGGGCACTGATCCGTTTCAGGTGGTAGAGAAGGGCGGCAAGCTGTTTGGCCGGGGCACGTGCGACATGAAAGGTTTTGATGCCTTGGCCCTGACCGCCGTGCCGCTGGCCCTGGAACGCGGCATCAAACGCCCGATCCAGATCGCCATGTCCTATGATGAAGAGGTCGGCTGCGTCGGCGCGCCGTTGATGATTGCCGAAATGGCGCGGCTGATGCCCAAAGCCGCCGCCGCCATCATTGGCGAGCCGTCGATGATGCAGGCCGTGTCCGGCCACAAGGGCGGGCTTGGCATCGCCACCCATATTCGCGGCTTTGAAGTGCATTCCTCCCTGCAACATACCGGCGTCAACGCCATTCACGAGGCCGCCCGCCTGATCGAGTGGGCCAACGAGATGAATGTCGTGAACGAGGCCAAGGACCGCGATGCGATCACCGCCACCTTCGTGCCGCCCTGGACCACGGTGCATGTCGGCACCATCCACGGCGGCACCGCCAACAACATCACCGCCAAGGACTGCCATTTCGTGATGGGCTTTCGCTGCGTGCCGTCTGAGCGCGCACAGGATTGGGCCGAAGCCTACAAAGCCAAAGCGCGCGAGGTCGAGGCGGCGATGCAGGCCATCCACCCGGATTGCTTCATTCAGCTTGACGCAAAATTCGATGTCCCCGGTCTGCAACCCGAAGAAAACGGTGCCGCCGAAGCCTTGGTGCGCCGCCTGACGGGCGACAACGCCACACATGTCGTCAGCTACGGCACCGAGGCCGGGCAATTCCAGGACGGCGGCTATTCCGCCATCATCTGCGGGCCCGGCGACATCGCGCAGGCCCATCAACCAAACGAGTACCTGACAGTAAAACAATTCCAAGCGGGCGAAGCGTTCATGCACCGCCTGATCGACGATCTGACCAAGGAGTAATCAGATGCCCCATATCAACCGATTCGCCGACCTGCATGCCGAAATTACCGAATGGCGGCGCGATCTGCATGAAAACCCCGAACTGCTGTTTGACACCTTCCGCACCTCGGCGATTGTTGAAGACAAGTTGAAGGAATTTGGCTGTGACACGGTGAAATCCGGCATCGGTCGTACCGGTGTTGTCGGCGTCATTCACGGCAAAACCAACACCTCTGGCAAGGTAATCGGTCTGCGCGCTGACATGGACGCGCTGCCGATTTTCGAGGCAACCGGGGTTGATTACAAATCCAAGGTCGAAGGCAAAATGCACGCTTGCGGCCATGACGGCCACACCGCGATGCTGCTGGGGGCGGCAAAGTATCTGGCCGAAACCCGCAATTTCGACGGCACCGCCGTGGTCATCTTCCAGCCCGCCGAAGAAGGCGGAGGCGGTGGTCGCGAAATGGTCAATGACGGCATGATGGACGAATTCGACATTCAGGAAGTCTACGGCATGCACAATATGCCGGGTTTTCCGGTTGGCGAATTTGCCATCCGTCCCGGCGCGTTCTTTGCCGCGGCCGACCAGTTCACCATCGACATTGAAGGCAAAGGCGGCCACGCCGCCAAGCCGCATGAGGCGGTCGACACCACCCTGATCGGCGCGCATATCGTCACCAGTTTGCAGTCGATCACCGCCCGCAATGCCGATCCACTGAAGGCGCTGGTGGTCTCGGTCACGTCCTTTCAGACCGAAAGCGACGCTTATAATGTGATCCCCCAGCATGTCCGGCTGAAAGGGACAGTGCGAACAATGGACAAGGGTGTACAGGACATGGCCGAAGAAAAAATCGCACTGGTGGCCCGCAATACGGCGGACGCGTTTGGTGGCACCGCCAAGGTCGATTATCAGCGCGGCTATCCGGTGATGGTCAACTCAGACGACCAGACCGCCTTTGCGGTTGAGGTTGCCGAAAAGGTTGCGGGCAAGGGCAAGGTTCTGCCGGACGCGCCGCAGATCATGGGGGCTGAGGATTTTTCCTATATGCTGGAAGCGCGGCCGGGGGCCTATATTCTGGTTGGCAATGGCGACACGCCGATGTGCCACCACCCGGAATATAACTTCGACGACGAGGCGATCCCGGCTGGCTGTTCCTACTGGGCGACGCTGGTGGAAACGGCGATGCCTGCGGGCTGATGGCTTGGGTTTAGGGCAAGCAGGGGGCGCTGCCCCCCGGCGCGGGTGCCTTCCCTCCGGAGTATTTGCCGGAACAATGAGAGGTTCGCGCCGCTGGAATTATTCAGCGGCGCGCGGCGCTGTTTCCGGGCTTTTTTCGTTTGCCGGATCAGCAGCGTCCGGGGTTTCTGGACCGGCTTGATCTGCCATGTTTTCCCAGTTGTCTTGCCAATCACCGTCCCAGGTCAGTTCTGGGGTTGGGGTGCGTCTAGCGGCGCGGGCCAACGCGAGGTCGCGTGCGGCATAGCTGTCGCGGCCAAAGGTCAGCGCCTTGAAAGACGCGACGGACCGAAAGGCCCCGGCCACGATCCAAACCCGAAGCGCCAGCAGGGAAGGTGTGAACACCAGGGTCAGCACGGTGGCGATGCCAAGGCCAAAGACCACGGCAGTCGCCAGCTGTTTCCACCACAGGGCCGTTGGCGCATCAATTGAATAGCCGCCAT
>CAYXXQ010000185.1:0-6973 GCA_964469075.1 uncultured Rhodobacter sp. | reverse complement strand
TTAACGCGGCCGCATCAGATTTGGTCGATTGCGATTGGGGTGTTGTAACCCCGGTGGTGGCAGTAACGGCATCCATGTAACATCCTTTCTAAAGGCGCAAATCAAGGCGAGTTTCAGCGTTTGGCGCGGCCTGAACCGGCGTCACGCGCGTGTCTGGGGTGGCATCAATGGCATCAGAACTACCTTGTTCGGACTGTTCTGGCGGCGCTGACCGATCCTCCATATTGCCGTCCTGAGTGAAGGCAATTCCAAGGTCCATCAGGCCAAGCGCGCGCAATTCGGCCGCCAGTAAATCAACGTTCCGGCGCATCAAATCCAGGGTTTCCGGGCGCTCAACCACGATCTGAACGCTCATCCCTGCATCCTGTGTCATCAGCGTCATCCGCACCTTTCCAAGCTCTACCGGATCCAGCGATATTTCGACCGCCCCATCCAAACCAACCGACGCTTGCGCCATCTGTGCCGCAACCCGCGCCGCCAGATCGGCGGAAGGCGGTGGACGCATGGCGGTTACCGATGGTGTTTCGGCCGCTCGCGAAGCGGTTTCCGTCTGTGCGATTGGCGAAAGCTCTTGGATACTGTCTGACCCCGTAATTATGCGATCCGCCTGGGAAAGCTGAGAGGGTAATGCGCTCAGGGTTGCTTGGGGGGCTTTGTCATTTGCGATCTCTGGAGTAGGAGGCGGGGTGGGTGACTCCGTTTTGTTTGAGGCTGGCGGCTCAATCGAAAAAGGCGGTTGTGTCGTGAGTTCTTCTGAGACGGTCTGGGCCGGCGCAGGCCCGATCCCAGCGTTTTGTGGTACAATTGGCGAAGGTGCCGTCTTGGGAGATACTTCAACCAGATCCGACGCCCTTGGGCCTTGACGAGAGGGCTGCGCGCCAGAGCCGAAAAGCTGTGGCATGGCCAGCCCAGCGCCCTTCAAGGCCGGATTTGTTATGCCGACCGAAGCGGCCAATACTTCAGTCACATTGGCATGCTCTGAAGGCGGGACCGCCATTGACCTTATCAATCTGCCCTCACGACCCTGCCGCTGATCGGTATCAGCTTGCGGCATAGATGTAGCAGGTTGGTCCATTTTGGAACTGGCGGCTTCGGTCGAAAGTTGAGCAGTAGAATCAGGCCCGGGACCGGCCTTCGTTGTGATCATCGATGTTGTAGATTGCGCCGTTTGGATCGGCTCCACCACATCAGCACCCTTCCCGCCAACCGCTTCCGCTTCAAGTGCAAATCCTGTGGCGGGTAACGGTTTTGCATCAATCTGAAACGGCAGATTTTGCCTTCCACCAGGTAGCGGCGTCTCGGCGATACCCGGCTGCGACATCGCCATCCTGGTTGGGGCAGCACCAACCACTTCAACCGGCACACCAGTTTCCGAGCCTAGCCTCGCCGTATCAAATCCAAACTTCGACCTTTCAATCCGCGGCATTGGCGGTCCCGGCAGAAGCGCTGCCAAATCCAACCGTGGCTCTTTCGCTGCAAGGCGCTTCCCCGCCTCCCCAGCCACACCCGATGCCTCGGCTTGCGACTGATAAGGCTTGCCCAGTGACCCAGTCAGATCGGAAACCTGCCGCTCGCCATCGCCAAACATCGGACCAACCAGTGCCTCGATATCAGCCTGGCTGCCAGGCAAATTACCCTTTACATCCGCTTCACCCTTTAACTTCCGCCCAGCATTTTCCTTCCCTGCCTCCGCGAAAACCGGCCCAAAACCTGCGCCGAGCCCAGGTCGCACACCCTCCGGTCGAAACGCGGTTTCCGGTGTCACGTCGCCTTTGGCGATTGGCAAAAACCCGCTGGGCGTTTGAGTTGAGATCATGGTCAAGGCACGCATTCTGCATTTGTGATGCCTCAACATTCGTCAAAGGGGTTACGAAATCTTTACTTCAAAGCCGCAAAATCCCGACAGTTTTACAAGTGAAGGCTTCAACATGTCGGACATCATCGGGTCGTTTGCCAGCATTCAAACGGCGCCAACCCCCAATTTCCCGGCCAATCCGCCGCAAGACGTGGCGCTGCGGCAGGCAGCAGCGCAGCTTGAAACTGGATTTATCGCTGAAATGCTAAAATCCGCTGGATTCGGTAAAAGTCGCGACAGTTTTGGCGGCGGCGTTGGCGAAGATGGTTTCGCGTCATTTCTTGTGAACAAACAGGCCGAAAGCATCACGGCAGCTGGTGGATTTGGACTGACCGAGCAGATTTACCAATCCTTGCTGCGCTCCAGGGAGGGGTTCGATGACAGTGAATAGCACCGATGACAATGATTTCGCTGAGCTTATGGCCTCCCTAGATCGGGTTCGGGCGGCTTTGAAATCTGGGGATTACGTCAGCCTTGAGGCAGAGACCCAACAGCAGGATCTGCTGCGCAAAAAACTGGCCTCAAAGGTTGGCGCGCAGGGTATTCCACACGTAAAAATGCAACTGCTTCAGGCGGCTGCCAGTCGCAATCAACGCCTGATCGAGGCGGCGCGTTTTGGTATTCAATCCGCGCATCAACGTCACCGTGACATTCAGGAAACCCAGCAAAACGCCCAGACTTATGATCGCAGCGGGCGCAGGCAAAAGCTGGTTCAGGGCAATGATCGACTGGAAAAACGCAGCTGAACAGGTGCCTTCATAAAGCGTTAATTTAAAATTCTACGCTTTGTTTTCTGAGGCTTATAGGCTTCTTAACTGTTCAGGTCCAAGACTGGCTTTGCATCCTCGAGGGGTGGCGCGGACATAAGGTTTCCTGCAATCCGTAAAAGTCAGAATGACGAATAAACTGGTCGCGAAAACCGTGACCCTTTCAAACCAGGCGTCAAAAGACGCCTTTCGTCAAAAAGGTATGACTATGTCAAGTATCCTAACAAACACCAGCAGTATGGTGGCCCTGCAAACGCTGAAATCCATCAACTCCGGGCTGGCAAAGACGCAGAACGAAATCTCGACCGGGAAATCGATCATGACTGCGAAAGACAACTCCACCGTCTGGATGATCTTGGCGTTTGATGAATAGGCTCGCTGGGTCTGGATCAGTTGGGTCAGCTCGCCGGCAACGTCAGTTGCAGATTCTTCACGGGCAAACCCGATCATCTCACCAACCGGGCCATCACCGGCTTCCCAAAGGAAGAACGAGCCGCTGTCGGGCGAGATTTGATAGGTCTGATAATCAAGCGAGATCAGTCCGTTCGGATTGGGCACATCGACCAGCGGCACCTGATAGATCGTGCGCGTGAAGCCGATATCATAAATCGCATTCACATAGCCGTTTCCATCCACTTCAACCGAAGTCAGATTGCCAACGGGGGAGCCATCTTTGGTGATCGCCATCGGGGCAAAACTGCTGGACAATTGCGTCAGCCCGCTGGCCTTACCCGGCACACCGATCCCAAGGGTCATCGGCCCGCCCGCGACGTTCAAAGAGATTTCGCCGGTCGCGGCATCATAAGCGCCGCCCGAAACCGGGGTGACCGAGAATATCGTGCCCCCAGCCCCGCGCGTATCGTCAAAAACCACTGTGAATTCACCAATGACTGCTCCACCAGCTGCGGAATCGCCGATCGTCATCGTCCACTCATTGGACTGGCCGGTCGCCGGTATCGTCGGCACAAAGGAAATGTCGAGGGATTCTGACGTGCCGAGATTGCCGAAATATTCAACCGACAGGTCCAGCGAATTGCCCGGTTCATCCGCCTGCGTGCTGGTGGCGGGCAGGTTCACCCCAAGATCGACCCGGGTTGTCGGATCACCTGCAAACTGGTTCAGATCAATTGAAATCGGTTCCAACCCGTCGACCGTGTCGCGGGCAAAGGCCGGCACTGTGCCATCTGCACTTGCGGGCCAGCCCATCAAGACCATGCCACTTTCAGATCGCAGCAGTCCGTTGGCATCAGGATGAAACGACCCGGTTGTGGACAGCATCAAAGGATATGACCCTGACGAATCCCCAAGGGCGGAATAGGGCGTCAACGGCAACATGCCCCGCCCGGCAATCGCAAGGTCGGTTGAATTGCCGGTTGTGATCAGCGGCCCGGACGAGACGATATCACGATAGGTCGAAACCCGGACACCGCCTGCGGAATACGCACCGCTGCCCTGGTCCCGGACCAGCGAATGAAAGTCCGCAACCGCGCGTTTATATCCAAAAGTCGAGGAGTTCGCGATGTTGTCTGAGATCGTTGCCAGTCGACTGGCATTGACATTCAGCCCGGAAACCCCGGCAATCAAGGAAGAAGATATGGTCATTCTGCGCCTTTCTGCTGCATCAACCTGTTGGGCCCACCCTGACCATCACCCCTTAAGAACCTGCTAACAGATAAAATCCTTTGCTTAATTCCCCGCCGCGGCCCGATCTTGGCGCAGCAAGATGATCTCTAGCCGGTTGTTGCGCACGGCCATCGGATTGGGATGGGCCAGCTTGCGATCAGACCATCCGGCGATCCGTTCAAACCGTTTGCCGGCCAGCCCGCCGGTTTCGAGCCGTTTGCGCATAATATGCGCCTGCGCGGTCGACAGATCCCAGCCGGGATCAGTTTTCAGAACCACCGGAAAGGCATGCTGATGGCCGTTAATTGCGATTTGATTGGTGGTGGGGGCGAACACGCGTGCGATCATCGCCGCCAGCGCCGCAAGGATTTTCGTGGGCGTCTGGCCATCGGCAGCAAACAGCGGCGCGCCGGGCAGATCGAACACCTCAACGATCAGACCTTCATCGGTGACTCTAGTTAAAATATGCTCCAGCAGCTCATCAGCGACAGCACTTTCGCCGCTGTTGCCGCTGAGTTTTTCCTGCAATGTAGCCAAATCACGGTCTTCTTGGGCACGGGCCTTTGCGTTCTTATCAACGCCAGTATCGCCCTGCGATTGCCTTTCCTCCGAGGGCGATTTGTCAACGCCGCCGGTACCGTCCTGCGGCAAAGCATCTTCGGAAAACACACTTTCGCCGCCAAACATCCCATCACCACCGCCGGAAATCCGGTTGATCGGGATGGTTGGGTTGAAATAATCGGCGATACCTTTGCGCTGGTTCTCGGTTGTCGCGTTCAGCAGCCACATCAGCATGAAAAACGCCATCATTGCGGTGACGAAATCGGCATAGGCGACTTTCCAGGCGCCGCCGTGATGGCCGCTACCGGCAACCACCTTCTTTCGTTTGATTATAATCGGCGCGTTTGCGCGTGCGTCGGCCATCTGACACCCCAATGTCATCCAAATCTTGTCTAGCAGACAGAAGTGAACCCGCACTTAACCCTTAAAATTTGCGATATTTCCCGGGGCCTCGGGCGAAATCTCAGCTGACCGCCTTTTTTCGACAATCTTAAGCACTAATTATCGGATGGCACTGAAGATGATTTGCGGTAAACCTAGGCAACAGAGTCAGTCAGACAGAAACACAGGATTTTATTGATGATTTATCCGGTTATATTGTGCGGCGGTTCGGGCACACGGCTTTGGCCTTTGTCGCGCAAAAGCTATCCGAAACAATTTGCCCGCCTCACCGGCAAGGAAAGCCTGTTTCAGGCGTCTGTCCGGCGGTTGTCGGGGGTTGGCTTTGCCCAGCCGGTCATCCTGACAAATGCCGCGTTTCGCTTCATTGTGGCCGAGCAGTTGGCGGAAATCGGGGTCGAACCCGCCGCCGTCCTGATTGAGCCCGAGGGCCGCAATACCGCCCCCGCCATCCTGGCCGCTGCAATGTGGCTGGCGCACAAGGACGCCGATGCGCAGATGCTGGTCGCCCCATCAGATCACGTCGTCCCCGATGCTGATGCCTTTCGCGCCGCCGTTCTAGCGGGCCGCAGCGCCAGTGATCGCGGGGATCTCGTCACCTTCGGCATTCGCCCGGATCGTCCCGAGACCGGCTATGGCTATCTTGAACTTGCTGAGAAATCCGCCGATTTCAGCCCGACTCCGCGTGAATTGAAGCGGTTCGTGGAAAAACCCGATGCCGACCGCGCCGCGCGGATGATGGCCGAAGGCGGCTATCTTTGGAATGCGGGGATCTTCCTGTTTTCGGTGACCGCCATCCTGAAAGGCTTTGAAACCCACGCCAAGGACATGGTCGCCCCCTGTCAGGAGGCGCTCTCCGAGGCCAAGCCAGACCTTGGCTTCCTGCGGCTTGCACCCGAACCTTGGGCAAAACTGCGCGATATCTCGATCGACTATGCGGTGATGGAACAGGCTGACAATCTGTCAGTTGTGCCCTTTGACGGCGGCTGGTCCGACCTTGGCGGCTGGGATGCGGTTTGGCGGGAAAGTGCGCCTGATGAAAACGGTGTTGTCACCACCGGCGAAGCGACGTCGATTGACTGCAAGGACAGCCTGCTGAGGTCAGAAAACACCAACTTGGAAATCGTCGGCATCGGCCTTGAAAACGTGATCGCCATCGCGATGCCGGATGCGGTTCTGGTGGCTGATATGTCGCGCGCGCAGGACGTCAAAATGGCCGTCACCGCGCTAAAAACCAAAGGCGTAAAACAGGCAGAGCTGTTCCCGCGCGACCACCGCCCCTGGGGCTGGTTTGAAACTCTGTCGCTGGGCGAACGCTTTCAGGTCAAGCGGATCATGGTCCATCCGGGGGCTGCTTTGTCGCTGCAAAGCCACGTCCACCGGTCAGAGCACTGGGTCGTCGTTGCCGGCACCGCCGAGGTTACGGTTGGGGATACGGTCAGTTTGGTCACGGAAAACCAGTCGGTCTATATCCCGGTCGGTGACAAGCACCGACTGGTCAATCCCGGAAAGGTCGATTTGCACCTGATAGAAGTTCAGACCGGCACCTATCTGGGGGAAGACGATATCGTTCGGTATGAAGACGTTTACGCCCGCAACTAATGCCCGCAACGAACGCCCATCGCTGTCGAACTGCCCCGCCTGAGAAACCGCGCCAAACCCTAACGCTTGCGCTGTTTCATCGGCGCGCGGCTGTGGGTGTTGTTACCTTCCGCCAGCTTGCGCAACAGGCGCGTAAACTCGCGCGCTTCGCCCTCGGAAAGCGGGG